>DASXCN010000711.1:0-10117 GCA_036491155.1 Solirubrobacteraceae bacterium
GCGCGCGTCGCAGTTCCATGAGTTCGTCGAGCAACTCGTCGACTGGGGCCGCCAGGGCGATGTCAGCCGCATGCCGGTGATGCGTACGCAATTGGTCGCAGCCCGCTCGGTCGCCGACGAGCTCGCTGCCCTGGCCCCAGATCCGGCCCGGTTCGCGGCCGCCGGAGCCGGTGCGATCTCGGAGATCGCGGGACCGCGTGAGGAGCGACTCGCCGAGATGGGCAAGCTGGTCGTCGCGCGGCGCGGCGAGCCGCTCACGATCAAGGAAGTCAGCAATCCGGACGATCCGGACCGCGAGATCAACGAGGAGGGCGGCCTGCTGCCCGGGCCCGATGCGAAGCTCGCCGGACCGACGTTCGAGCAGTGGCTGGCGGCACAGTCCTACATAGCCACAGGGTGCGGATAGCGCTCGTCACAGCGCCGCGTTGAGCTCGCGCTGGCGCAGCGCCAGCATGACCAGGACCAGGTCCCGGGGTTGGTGCACGTCAAGCTCGGTCAGCTCGTGCACCTGACGCAGCCGGTAGTCGAGTGTGTTCGGATGCACGTGCAGACGGTGGGCCGCCGCGCGCCGGTCAAGGCCCGATGCCACATACACCGACAGCGTCTGCACCAGGTCAGCGCCGCGGCGGGAACGACCGGCCTGCAGCGGGCCGAGCACCCGCGCGCTGAGCGCGTCGGCCACGCGCGGCGCGCTGTCGAGCAGCAGTTCGGGCAGCAGCTCGTCGACGGCGAGGACGCCGGTGCGACCGAGCCGCCGGCCGAGATCGGCCAGCCGGCGCATGTCGTCGAGCCCGGTGGCCAGGTCCGCGCGCGGCGTCGGCGGCGCCAGGGCCAGGACGACGTCGCCGCCGAGGCCGGGCATCGATGCCGGAGCGCCGCCGCGGGCGAGCCCCGCCACTCGGACCCCCTCGGTGAGCGCCAGCACGCCGTGGTCGCGTAGTGCCGACGCCAGCTCGGAGTGGCGCCGCGCGGGCGCGCCGTGGACGGCCGCGGCGAACGGCCGGTAGCGGTCGGTCAGCGGCAGCCCGACCTGCTCGGCCAGCCCCCGCAGCTCGACCGGCAGCGTGCCGCCACCGACCAGCGCATCGAGCAGATCGCGCAGCCGGCGCTCCTCCTCGGAGACCAGATGCTGGCGCTCGGCGAGGTAGGCCTGCGCCACGGCCGCCGACACCTTGTCGATGTAGTCCAGCAGCACCTCGGCGCCGTGCAGCAGCGACGGGCGTTCATCCGGCAGCGCGGCGTCCTCGAGCGCGTGCCAGCCCATCCGGCTGCCGAGCCGGTAGGCATGCAACAGGTCCTCGAGAGGCATCCCCTCGGCAGCCCGGTCCTTAGCCGAGCGACGGAACGCCGCCAGGTCCTCGTCGCCCGGAGGCCGGCCGTCGGCCAGGTAGCGAAAGAACAGTTCGACGTTTCGCCGTGAGATCTCGAGGATCTGGCCGCCCAGCACGGGCTGAGGGAGTCGGCGGTAGCCCGGGATGCTGCCACTGAAGCGCGAAACCATCCGCTCGGCGAGATCGGCAGGGTTCACGCGTTGCACAATGGCCGCCAGGGTTGCGCGATCGCTAGCGGGTGGCGTCTCAGCGAGCGTGGTTACAGCCTTTGTGATCCGTCACAACGATGGCGACCGAAGACGGTGTCGAGTCCCATTGTGGGGTCCGTGATCCCACCCATATGTTATGGCCTGGCACAACAGGAGGAGCGGATGCGCAAGCTAGTTGGTTGGTCGATGGCGTTGGTGTGCGCCATGTTCATCGTGGCGGCACCGGCGTGGGCGAACGATCGCGGTCACGGCACCTACGGGGGCCATCGTGGTCATCACGGCAGGCACGACGGCCGTCATCGCGGCGATGGGTCGGCGGTCACCCCCAACCCCACCGGTCAGGCCTGCGACCCGCTTGACCCCTCGATGTGCATGCTCCCGTTCCCCGACAACTTCCTCACGCGGCCGGACCAGCACACCCCAACCGGCGTGCGGCTGGACATCAGCCCCAGCGCGACCCCACACAACTCCGCCGGACAGGCGATCGACCCCACCGACTGGAATCGACTGGACGGCTTCAGCCCCGGCTCGCCGGTCGTCACCCACGTACCGGGCATGGACAACCCCCAGGCGTTCGCCAACACCGACGCGCCCACCAACATCGACATCTCGCGCAGCCTCGAGCGCACCTCGCCGATCGTCGTGCTGGACGCCACGACCGGCCGGCGGTGGCCGGTGTGGGCGGAGCTTGACCGCTCCCTTGACCTCAAGGGCAACATGTCCACGCCGGCGCAGACGGCGCTGCTGATCCACCCGGCGATCAACCTCGCCGAGGGTCACCGCTACATCGTCGCCCTGCGCGACCTGCGCGACGCCAACGGCAATGTCATCCAGGCGCAGGCCCCGTTCGCCTCGCTGCTGTCTGGGCACGGGCGGCCGTCTGACCAGAAGCGCTACTTCGACCACGAGATCTTCCCGCAGCTCGAGCGCGCCGGAATCTCGCCCGAGTCGCTGTATGTGGCGTGGGACTTCATCGTCGCCAGCCGCCAGAGCCTCACCGACACCGTGCTCTTCATCCGCGACGATGCGCTGGCCAAGCTCGGCGACCGGACCCCCGGCGATGGTGTCGTCCAGGGTCACGCCCCCAGCTTCACCATCGACAGCTGCAGCGTGTCGGTCAGCCCCGCTCCCGCCGGCTGCACCACCAGCACGTCGCTTGACTCACGCGTGTACGCGCACGTCAGCGGCCACCTGACCGTCCCGTGTTACCTGAACGAGATGGGCTGCCCGCCTGGCTCGCGCTTTGACTACTCAAGCCCTGACGCGACGCTGCCGACGCCGATCCCGGGCAACACCATCAACGCCAACTTCGAGTGCAACATCCCGATCGGAGCTACGCAGGGCCAGACGTTCCAGGGGGTGCTAAACGGCCACGGGCTGTTCGGCACCGCCGACCAGGTCAACAGCGACGAGCTCTTCGCCCTGGCGCCGTTCCGGCTGATGGCCTGCGCCACCGACGAGATCGGGATGGCCCAGGAGGACGTGCCCAACGCGATCACGTCGCTGCAGAACCTATCGAGCTTCCCGTCGATCCCCGACCGGCTGCAGCAGGGCATGATCGACTTCCTGTATCTCGGCCGTGACCTGATCAACCGCGGCGGGTTCTGCTCGAGCCCCGTCTTCCAGGTGAACGGCAAGTGCGTGATCGACACCTCGCACCTGTTCTATGACGGCGGCAGCCAGGGCGCGATCTTCGGCGGTGCACTGAGCGCAATCGATCCGGACTTCACGCGCGCGGCACTCAACGTCGCCGGCATGGACTACGGGCTGCTGCTGACCCGCAGCAGCGATTTCCCCGAGTTCGCGCAGTTCTTCTACGCGGCCTACCCGGACCCGCTGGAGCGGGCGATGCTGTTCTCACTCGAGGAGGACCAGTGGGATCACGGTGAGACCGACGGCTACGCCGAGCACATCACCTCAGATCCGCTGCCCGACACCCCGCGTCACTCGATCCTCATGACGGTCGGCTTCGGCGACCACCAGGTGACCAACTGGGCCAGCGAGATCGAGGCGCGGACGATCGGCGCCCAGCTGCGCCAGCCGGTGCTGGACCCCGGCCGGTACCCGGGCCCCACCCCCTACTGGGGAATCCCGCGGATCCGCTCGTTCCCGTTTGACGGCTCGGCGGCGATGGTGGTGGGCGATCTCGGCCCGCTGCGCGCCTGCCCCAACGACGGGGTGACGGTGTGCTCAGGCGCGTTCGCTGGCACTCCCCCACCCCCGCTGGACAACGTCGCCAACACAGCGGGCGTTGACCCCCACGGTCCCGACTGGGCGACCACCACCGACGGCGAGGACGCGATTGGCCACTGGTTGCAGCCGCACGGGTTCCTGCCCGCGGAGTGCGGCGGCGGCCCCTGCTACATGGCCGGCTACACAGGCCCCGGGAGCACGGGCGGCTGATCAGCCGCCCGTCGGCGGCCGGCGGATCACCGGAAGTCCGCGGCCCGCAGCACGGCGTCGATCGCGCAGCCCGGACGGTGCCCCTGGCGGGCTGGGCCGCAGCACTCGGGGCACACGCCCCGTGACTTCAGTGGCGTCAGCCCACTCCACTGATGCTCGGCCAGCAGGCGCCGAAGCTCCGCGTTCTGCGAGATCATCTCCATGATCTCCTCACGGCTGAGGTGCACCTCAGAGTCAGCCATGCCGTCACGGTACTCCTCCCGCGCGCGTGTGGGCGCGATTGATCGTGCGTTCCACGGGTACAGAACCCCTCAACGGTGAGCACCGGCGAAGCGAATCGGCTCTCGGAAGCCACATGTGCCAGGATGCCGCGCGACGGCGGCCCGAGCGCACGGGCCGGAGCCTCGCGTCAAGGGAGCTGAGGGTTGGGTTTCTTGCGCAGCGGAGATGGCGGGGACCAGGACGAGGCGCTGCGGAGGATCGAGAGCGGCGGGATCCCGCTCGCCGCCGAACAGCGGCTGCGGGAGTTGGCCGGCGAGGGGGCGATGTTCACCAGTGCCTTGTCGGTCAAGGAGTTCGCGCTGCTGCGGCAGCTGGGACCGCAGCCCGTGGCACAGGTGATGGGCGCGAGCGTCATCCGCACCGGCTACCAATACCTGCCCGCGCTGGCCCCGGGCGAGATCGTCTCGGGTGGGGTCGCCATGTCGTACTACAACACCCAGCCCGCCGGCTACGTCAACCGCTTCACGGAGCCTTCGATCTGGCAACTGCGCAACTACCGCTGGCACACGACCGAGGTCTGTGAGCTCGATGTGCTGGCCCAGGCGTGGCGCACCGCCCGCCGCCGCGCGCTGGATCGCCTGTGCGAGGAGGCGCTCCAGGTCAACGCCGACGTCGTCGTCGGCGTGCGAGTGCGCCGCTCAGACCACGATCTTGGCCGGGGAGCGATCGAGTACGTCGTCACCGGCACGGCCGTCCGACTCCCTGGCTCGACCGGGAGCGACACGCCGGTCATCACCGACCTCTCGGTCCAAGACTATTGGCGGCTCCGCCAGGCCGGGCAGGAGCCGGTCGGGTTCCTCGGGGCGACGTCGGTGATGTTCGCCTCGCCGCCGGTGGCGACGCGCCTACGCCGCGGGCGGACGCTGTGGCGCAACCGCGAGCTCGATGAACTCAGCCACGCGTTCCGTCTGGCTCGCGAGTCCGTGCGCACGCAGGTCGCGGGACAGGTCGCCGATGCCCACGCCGCCGGCGCGGTGGGTGTGACCCTGTCTCATGCTGTGCGTCGCGACAAGCTGGCGCTCGCCTCCTCGCTGCAGACCGCGCCGTATCGCGGGTGGAACCGCGGACGGCTCGGCCTCCCCTACTACGTGTCCGGTCGCGGCGACGCGGAGCGCCGCGGCTGGGTCATCACCATGCACGCCGCGGGGACAGCGATCCGCCCGGGCCCCCGGCCGTCACACCTCCAGGTCAAGCCAGCCGTCGGAATGAGAGCAACGTGAGCGCATACGAACCAGGGTCACTCGAGGGGATTCCGGAGTCCGGCCGCGAGCGACTGGAACAGAACCGCCAGGGCCTGTACACATCTGACCTGAGCGTCAACGAGTTCCTGCTCGTCACCGAGGCGGGCTTCGATCCCGTCGGCCTGGTCGTCGGCAGCTCGATCTTCCACATCGGCTTTCAGGTCGCGGGGCCGACGACGAGCCGCGAGCTCGATGTGCTCTCGCAGGCGATGTACAGCGCGCGTCATCTCGCCATGACGCGGATGGAGGAGGAGGCCGACCAGCTCGGCGCGGACGGCATCGTCGGGGTCCGTCTCGACATCGGCCGGTATGAGTGGGGCGCCAACATGGCGGAGTTCATCGCCATCGGCACAGCGGTCAAGCATCGCGAAGGGGTATTGCATCGCGCGCCCAACGGGCGGCCGTTTCAGAGCGATCTGTCGGGGCAGGAGTTCTGGACGCTGCTACGGACCGGTCACCGGCCCGTGGGGATGGTCATGGGGACCTGCGTGTACCACGTCGGCCGCCGCGGCCCCTTGCGCACGATGTCGCAGACTGGCCGCAACGTCGAGATGCCCAACTACACCCAGGCTCTGTACGACGCGCGCGAGTTGGCCATGCAACGTATGCAGACCGAGGCGCAGGAGCTCGGCGCCGCGGGGATCGTCGGGGTCACCCTCACAGAGCGCAGCCACGGCTGGGGCAGTCACGTGATCGAGTTCTTTGCCATCGGCACGGCCATCGTGCCCACCGACGGCGGCTCCACCGTCGAGCCACCGATCTCCGTCCTCGATCTCAACGACCGCTGAACCGCATAGCGTCGTTGACAAGACTTCTTGTGACAAGTAGTCTTGTGGGCGTCATTGCTCCCCCATCAGGAGGCATCGTGTCCCCTCATCCAGCACTCAGCGGGGCCCTGGCCACCGAACGTGTCCGTGACTTTCGCCACGCCTGCCGGTCGCCCCTGACCACTCAAGGGCGGGCGCCTCGCTCTCGGGCCATCCAGGGTGTGCGCCACGGTGTCGGCTGGTTACTGGTGGAGGTGGGTCTTCGCCTCGCCCTGTCCGGCGGAGCGCTGAAGCGCCCGATCGCTCGCACCCACCGATGACTCCGCCCTCGCCGAGACGGCGCCAGGTCATCACCGACGCGCGAGCGATGCGCGCGCTCGCGCACCCATTGCGCGTGGCGCTCCTGGAGGCGATACGCCGCGATGGAGAGGTCACGGCCACACAGGCGGCCGAGCGACTCGGCGAGAGCCCCGGGAACATGTCCTGGCATTTGCAGACCCTGGCCAAGTACGGCTTCGTGGAGGAGGCGGGCGACGGCCGCGGGCGCCGACGGCCCTGGCGTCTCACCAGCGACTCCCATACCTTCGAGTCCGCGACGGGCGATCCCGAGACCGCTACTGCCGGCGAGGCCTTGGAGCGTACCTTTGCCGAGCGCATCTTTGAGCAACTACGGGCATGGTGGTCGCAACGCGCGACCTACCCGCGTAAGTGGCGCCGCGCCGCGTTCACGACCGACGGCGTCATCTATGTCACCGCGCCCGAGCTCGCGACCGTCATGGACGAGATCCAGGCGATCTTCGACCGCTTTGCCAACCGCGACAACGCGGGAGAACGTCCGCGAGGCGCCCTGCCGGTGCGGCTGCACGCGCACGGGCACCCCCTCCCTCCCACCCCCTCGGGCAACTGACGCGCGCGGGCCGGCGGGCCTCCTCGCTCGCGGTCTGAGCTGACCCGGCGAGAGCCGGGTACGGTTCTGGCGTGCTCGACGGCTTCGCGACCCACGATCTGCCCACCGAGCGCGGCACCATCCACGCGCGGGTCGGCGGCGAGGGCCCCCCGCTCCTGCTTCTGCACGGCTATCCCCAGACCCATCTCATGTGGCACGCCTGCGCGCCGCTGCTCGCCCAGCACTTCACGGTCGTCGCCGCCGACCTCAGCGGGTACGGGGACTCGTTCAGGCCCGTCCCCGCCGTCGACCACCTCCCCCACTCCAAGCGCGCGCTGGCGCTTGACCAGGTGCAGGCGATGGCGTCGCTCGGCTACGAGCGCTTCGCGGTCGCCGGCCACGACCGCGGCGGCCGCGTCGCCTACCGCATGGCGCTGGACCACCCCGAGCGCGTGAGCGCGCTGGCGGTGCTGGACATCGTGCCCACCGCCGAGGTGTGGGCGCGCGCCGACGACAAGCTGGCCCTCGGCTACTGGCATTGGAGCTTCTTGGCGCAACCCGCTCCGCTACCCGAGCGCCTCATCGCCGGCGACCCCGACGCCTACTTCGACTACCACCTGCTGATGATCGGCCTGGGCACCGACCCCGAGGCCTACCCCGATGAGGTGATGGCCGCCTACCGTCAGCAGCTGGAGGACGTCACCGTGGTGAACGCCATCTGTGAGGACTATCGGGCCGGCGCGACTGTCGACCGCCAGCTCGACGAGGCCGACCGCGGTCGCCAGATCGGCTGTCCCGTTCTGTGCCTGTGGGGCGCGCGCGGCGCGCTGCCTTTGTTCTACAGCGACGTACTCGCCGTGTGGCGCCAGTGGGCGCCGGACGTGACCGGACACGGCCTGGACGCATCGCACTTCCTGGTCGAGGATCAACCGCGCGAGGTCGCCGAAACGCTGGCCTCGTTCCTCCAGGCCGCCTGAGCGGACGGCGGCACGGCGCCCTTAACGGAAGAGTGGCGGCCCGGCTGACCGGACCGCCACTCTGTCCTCCCCGGTGCGGGTCGGGCTTCCCCCGGCTCCGATGCGCGCGAAGGTCCCGGGTGTGGGGGCGGGGCGAGAAGCCCACCCGGGGGTGCGGCGCAAAGGGAGTCCGGGGGAGCCAGACTCGCCCGCCTCGTGCTAGGAGTCCATCGAGCTCGTGGTGCTGGAGACCAGCTCGACCTCGTCCCAGAAGGCACCTGTGCCGTCGATCCGCAGCTCGGCGTTGCGGACGCCCATGCCCGGCGCGATGGTGCACATGTTGTTGTTGTCGTTGTCGTCGCCGCGGTTGCCGTTGTCGTCGCCGCGGTCGCCGTTGTCACCACCGTTGTCGTCGCCGCCACCCGGGCCGTGGTCGGCCACGCGGTCGCCGTGCTCGATGTCGTTGTCCCCGTTGTTGTTGTCCAAGGGGTTCTCGCACTTGACCTCGGTGTTATCGGTGACCAGGCCGCTCACGGTGTTGCCGTTGTTCAGCGTGATCGTGAGCTCGTTGTTCGTGAACGAGGTCACCGTGCCGGCGACCATGTCGTTGCCGAAGTTACCGTCATGACGGTGGCCCACGAAGCTCTCGTGGCGGAAGTGATGGTGGCGCTTGTGATGATGGCCGCTATGCGCCAGAGCCACGGCCGGCACCGCCACCGACAGCGCGGTGCAGGCAAGGATGGTGTACAGGATCCGTCGCATTAGGGGATTCCTCCTTTTCGCCGCCGCGGTCTGGCGGCGACACATCTCGGGGTTACGAGGAGGAAGAGTCGGCCGTCGCGGAAAGGTCACGCGAGCCGTGAGAATTTTCTTGATCGCCGTCAGAGCCCGAGGTGGGAGCCGCTGCGGCGGTGCCCAGGATGGCCATGCTGGTCTTGCCCGATCCGCCGCTCGAGCTTCCGCCGTCGCCACCGGAGGTCCCGCCGCCGGTCGTGGTCAGCGACGGCGTCGAGCCCGTCGATCCTGGTGACGAGCTGTCGGTCGCGTCGGTCGAGGTTGCCCCGTCACCCCCGGAGGAGCGTCCGCTGCCGTTCCCGTCAGTGTTCACCGACGACCCGGTACCGTCGTCGGAGCCCGAGCCGGCCGAGCCCGCCGCCGAGGTGGGTTTGGATCCAGAGCCCGATCCGTGGCCGCCGCCAGATCCCGAGCCCGAACCACCGCGTCCGCTGCCAGAGCCGCTTCCGTCGTCGCCCGAGCCAGAACGCGAGCCCGAGCCAGACCCTGAGCTGGTGGACGAGCCCGATCCCGAGCTGCCCTCTCCGCGTGCGGGCGAGCCGCCGGGCGAGCGCCCTGAGCCGTCGTCGCCGCTACCGGAGGAAGATCCCTCCTGCCCGCGGCCGCTCCCCGCGCTCCCACCACGGACAAGACCGCCGCCACCGTGGCGGCCGGAGCGGGTGCCCGACAGCCGTCCCGGGCCGCCGTTGGCGCGCTTGTGCTGACCGACGCTCCCGGACCCGTGGTCACCCGCGCGCGGGTGGGTGATCGCCGCCACGGGTTGTGCGGAGGCCCCCGACGCCGTCGACGCGTGTCCAGTCGCGCGCGTGTGAGTGACATGGCGGCCTGCCTGGGGCTTGGCGGCGTGGTGGGGCGACGGGAAGGAGTGGGTGACCGCGATGCCGGTGGCGACGACGCCGGACGCCAGCAGTGCCCCGACCTTGATCGCCAGACCGCCGGAGGCGGCGGCGGCCCCTGCGCCCAGCGCGGCGTCGGGTGCGGCATCGACGCCCGAGCGGGCCGAGCCGAAGAACTTGACCAGCGGGAACGGGATGAGCGCAGTCAGCCCCTGCCGCAAACGCAGGCGTGCCCGGTGCACGAGCTGGCGCACCGCGCCCTCGGAGAGCCCCATCGTCCGCGCCACGTGCGCGCGCGGGAAGCCGAACACCGCGGTGCCGAGCAATGCGTCACGCTGACGGTCGGGCAGCGCGCTCAGCTCGGCCAGCGCGGCGTGCGCGCTGGCGCGGCGCTGCACCGTGTCCTCGAGG
>DASXCN010000712.1:0-16500 GCA_036491155.1 Solirubrobacteraceae bacterium
CGGGGTTCATGTCGATCGGCAGGTAGGGCCCGGCTGCCGCGTAGTCGAAGAGCGCCAGCGCCCCGTGACGGTGCAGCAGGATCGCCACCTCGTCGACGTCGGTGATGATCCCGGTGACGTTCGAGGCTGCCGAGAAGCTGCCGATCTTCGCCGGCCGGTCGGCGTAGCGGGCCAGCTGTAGGGCGAGGTGGCCCAGATCGATCCGGCCCTGCTCGTCGTGGCCGATCGTCACGACCTCGGCGGGAGACTCGCGCCATGGCAGCTCGTTGGAGTGGTGCTCGTAGGGTCCGATGAAGACGACCGGCCGCTGCGCGGGGTCGAGCTCCAGCACGCCGATCAGACGGTCGATCGCCGCGGTCGCCCCCGAGCCGCAGAACACCACGACGTCATCGTCGCCGCCGTTGACGGCATCGTGGATGATCCCGCGGGCCTGCTCGCGCCACCCCGTGGTGCACCGGCCGGTCGCCGATGCCTCGGTGTGGGTGTTCCCGTACATCGGGAGAACCTGCTCGCGGATGACGTCTTCGACGAGGCCGAGCGCCCGCCCCGACGCGGTGGCGTCGGCGTAGACCATCCGCCGTGGGCCGAACGGCCCGTCGAGCAGCACGTCATCGCCGATGACCGACTCGCGGATCCGGGGGATCCACGCGCTCGCCTCGCCACCCATCTCAAACCCTCTCGTCCCGTCTCCCCGGTAGGGCGGACGTCACCGCCACCCCGATTGGGAGACCCCAATCGTCAAACCGTCTCGGTGGGAGTACGCACGCGACCGAGATCCGGTTCGCGGCGAGCCCGGCTAGAGCCGCGGGCCTGCCGCAATCAGCGACTCAGGACCCTAGAGCGGTGGGACCTGGTTGTTCACCTGCGTCCCGTGGTACAGATGATCGTGATCAGCGCACGAGGACTTGGGGAAGAAGAATTGGACGCTGTCGCTGCGCACGTTGTTGTAACTCGCAAACAGCGTGACGTGGCCCTTCGTGCCCGCCGCGCACCGCGGGTCGGTGCTGCTCTTGACGCGCACGACGATCTTCATGATGTTCCCCGGCACGCCCCACATCACCGCATGATGGGAGTGATAGACGAGGTGGTGCTCGACGGTCATGATGATCAGCCGGTCGGGCTGATGGCGCACACGGTCGACCTGGCACAGGATCCCGGACACGGTGTTGGCATCGAGGTTGATGTCACCGTGACCGCGCGCGTAACTCCCGGTGGCTCCCGTGATTGGCTGGCCGGTGTGAAAGCCCCATGGCGGGATCCCCTGCACGATCGGGACCGAGGCGCAGTACTGGACGGTGGCACTGGCCGAGCCGGCCGCGGTCAACGCGAGCAGCGGAGTGAGCAGGAGTGCAGCGATTCCGAGACGCCGGATGACGGTGTGTGCGCGCATAGGGGGGCGACTATACCCGCGACAACCGGCCTGACGCAGGAAATCTCTGGCCGGCCGGGCCGCGCTGCAGTAGCATCGCGCCACCTCGCGGCGAAGCGGGCGACCACGGATAGGAGAGGGAGCGGAATGAGGGGATCGGGCGCGGTACGTCGACTCTCGGCGCGACATCGGAGGCACCGAGCCGGGGCCAGGACCGTCGTCGCACTCGGCGCATTGGTGGCACTGTCGGTTGCGCTCTGCCCGAGCGCCTCCGCGGCCGGCATCACGTTCGTCGCTCCCCCGGGAGCTCACAGCTACCCGGATGAGTCCCTGGGACCGGTCGGTTACGACGAAGCTCTCGCCTTTCGCACCACCGACACCCGCCCGACGATCGGCATCTCCGCCAGCGGCGGCACGGAGTTGCAGTGTCACTTCGACGACGTTCACGTGACCCAGACGTGCGGGGGCCCGGCGCCGGGGTGCGCCGCGCTCTGCGGCAGCTTTCAGCCAGCTTCCCCCCTGGGCCCGGACTCTGATCAGTTCTCGCGCGGCCACTTCTTGGCCGTCGACCTCGTCGACGCCGACGGCAACTTCATCGCCTCGGACTGGGTCGACATCGACGTCGACACCACGCCACCGGTCACCCACCTCGACACCGCCGGCGGTGTGCTGACCAGCGACAGCAACAGCAACCTGCTCACAGCGCCACTGCGCCCGAGGTTCGCATTTCAAGTGACCGACAGCAACTCGGTCGGCACCAATCTGGACACCGCCGCGTGTGCGTGGGGCCCGGCATCGACCAGCCCCGCCTTTACCAAGTGCAGCGGGACGATCACCTCCGGCTCCTTCAGCCCAGCGCGGCTGCCCGAGCGCCATCGGCTGTACCGCCTGCAGGTGCGCGGCACCGACGATTTCGGCCGCTCCACGACGGCCTCGGGCCTCTATGACCCGATTCCATGCACCCTGTCGATCCACCGGCCAGCGCGCCTCGGAAACCTGCTCTCGTCCGGCGTCGCGACCACCATGCACTGCGACACCATCAAGCATGTCGCCGTGGCGGCGTACGCCTTCATGGTCGATGGGGACACGTCGACAACTCCGCGCGGCGCGGTCAGCGATAACCCGATCCTCGGCGAGTACCGGATCTCGAAGTCCACCGCTGCCTTCACCGTGTCCCGGCACCTGCGCCTGTCGCCTGCCGCGCGCACGGCGCTGGCCCACGCTCACTCGCTCGGCCTCGTGCTCGCCGCGGGCGACCCGGACAAGGTGGAGACCGGGTTCGACGATGACAGCCTGAGCTACCAATCGTTCACGCTGCGCCGCTGAGCGGCCGAGGGTCACATCGACCTATCCCTGGGGAGGGTCACCTCGGTCTATCCCTGGGACTACTAGGCGGGCGGGCCTGGCGGCGACATGATGGATCGCGTCACACCCACAGCACCACCCAGAAGGACGGACCGGGGGCATGGGTCCCAGATTCGACCACTACGTCGTTTTAGTCAGCTGGTCGAGCTGAGGCCAGGAGCCCAGGGGGCAGCTTTCCGCGGCTTGCTCGGAAAGTGGGCGAAGCGGAGGCCGGGATCTCAGACGTTCGGGAGGTCCCGGCCCTCCGTGACGATTCGGTCAGGCGGACGGGCCGTGGCCCGGCACCAGGCCGCTGGCCCGCGCACGGCCCACGAGGGCCAGTCGCTTCTCGTTCTGCGGGAGCTCCTCCACCCCGAACTTGTCAAACAGCGCGCGCAGGTGGAGCTTGACCGCCGGCACCGAGAGGAAGAGCTCCTCCGCGATGTGGCGATTGGAGGCCGGCGCCGCGAAGGGGTTGCTCCCCGTCAGCGGGCGGCACAGGGCGGTGAGGACCTCGCGCTGGCGGACCGAGAGCTCGATGGGCGCGCCCACCGCGTGAATGGCCACCGCGGTGGCGCGGTGCTGGCCGTCGGTGGGCCGGCGCACCAGCACGACCGTACGTCCGAACTGCAGCCGGTCGCCATCGCGGAGCCTGCGCCGGCCGTGCACGCGCTCGCCGTTGACATAGGAGCCGTTGCGCGAGAGGCCGTCGTCGACGAGGGTGAGCTCGCCGCCGAGTTGGTTGAGCTCCGCGTGCAGCCCCGAGACCTGATCGTCCCAGTAGATGCTGAGCGCCGCCTCCGCGTTGCGCCCGACGGTGACATCGCCCGCGAGCGTCACGGTCTGCAGTCCGCCCTCGGCGTCGCGGTACACCAGGAACGGCTCGTCGCGGCGCTCGGCGTGGATCACCGCCTGCAGCTCCGCCGCTGTGATCGGGCGAGGCTGCCCGTCGACGCTGTCCGGCCCCATGACCGGGGAATATCCCACACCGCCAGCCTCCCCATAACATCTGACGGGATGTCCGGTCTGGTGACGTGAGCCCCGTGCAGAGCGACGCGCACGCGTTCTGGCTGCGCGCGCCCGGCATCGGGGAGATCCGTCCGGTGACGCTGCCCGAGCGCGGCCGCGACGAGGTCCTGGTCCGGACCCTGCGTACCGGCGTGAGCCGCGGCACGGAGATGCTGGTGTTCGGCGGCGGAGTGCCGCCGTCCCAGTACGCGGCGATGCGCGCGCCTTTCCAGGAGGGTGACTTCCCGGGGCCCGTGAAATACGGCTATCTCAACGTCGGCGTGGTGGAGCAGGGGCCGGAGCGGCTGCGCGGGCGCACGGTGTTCTGTCTGTATCCGCACCAGACCGCCTACGTCGTGCCGGCCGGCGCGGTGACAGTGGTCCCCGAGGATGTTCCGGCCGCGCGTGCCGTACTGGCGGGAACCGTCGAGACGGCCGTCAACGCGCTGTGGGACGCCGCGCCCCTGCTCGGCGACCGGGTCGCCGTGGTCGGCGCTGGGATGGTCGGCTGCTGCGTGGCGCGGCTGCTGAGCCGGTTCCCCGGTGTGCGGGTCACGCTCGTCGACGTCGACCCGGGACGCGCCGGGGTCGCCGCCGCCCTGGGCGTCGACTTCGCCCTGCCGGTCGATGCCCAGGGCGACCGCGACCTCGTGGTGCACGCCAGCGCGACCGCCGAGGGCCTGCAGCGGTCGCTCGAGCTGCTGGCCCCCGAGGGCACCGTGATCGAGCTCAGCTGGTATGGCGACAGCGAGGTCCGGCTCTCGCTGGGCGGCGCCTTTCACTCGGGGCGGCTGCGCATCCGCGCCAGCCAGGTCGGCGCCGTCTCCCCCGCCCGCCGCGGACGCCGGACCACGGCGGACCGTCTCGCCCTGGCGCTCGAGCTCCTGCGCGACCCGGCCTTCGACGTACTGGTGACCGGCGAGTCGCGCTTCGGCGAGCTGCCCGACGTGATGGCCCGGCTGGCCTCAGGAGCCCTCCCCGCGCTCTGTCACACCATCTCCTACGACGAAAGACTGGGATAGACCCGTGTTCAGCGTCACCGTCCGCGACCACATGATGATCGCCCACAGCTTCCAGGGCGACGTCTTCGGGCCCGCGCAGCGCCTGCACGGCGCCACCTACGTCGTGGACGCCACCTTCCGGCGCGCCACCCTCGACGCGGACAACATCGTCGTCGACATCGGTCGCGCCACTGAGGAGCTGCACACCGTGCTGGCCGAGCTGACCTACCGCAACCTCGACGACGAGCCGGCCTTCGCGGGCATGAACACCTCGACCGAGGCGCTGGCGCGCGTGGTGGCCGATCGGCTGGCCGAGCGCGTCCACGCCGGCGCCCTGGGCGAGGGCGCGCGCGCTCTCGAGGCGCTCATCGTCACCCTGCACGAGTCACACGTCGCCTGGGCCAGCTACGAGCGGCCGCTGTGAGAGCAGTGCATGCCGTCGTGCCCGACGGCATCGATGACCCGGGCCGGCCGAGCGGCGGCAACGTGTATGACCGCCGCCTCTTCGAGGAGCTGGCCGCCCTCGGTTGGACCGTCTGCCGGCATCCTGTGGCCGGAGCCTGGCCCGACCCCGACGCGGTGTCGCTGCACGCCCTCGGGGCCGTGGTGGCCGAGATCCCCGACGGTGCCCTCGTGCTGCTGGACGGTCTGGTGGCCTCGACGGCGCCCGACGTGCTGGTCCCCCATGCCGGCCGGATCCGCCAGGTGGCACTCGTGCACATGCCGCTCGGCCACCGGCTGGCCGCCGCCCGCGCCGACTCCGACGAGGACGTCCGTGGCCGCGAGCACGCGGTTCTCAGCGCAGCGGTCGCCATTGTCACCACCAGCGCCTGGACACGACGGCGGCTGGTGGAGCTCTACGCGCTGGCCGCCGAGCGCATCCATGTCGCCACGCCCGGCGTCGACGCCGTCTCGCCGGCCGCTGGGACCGGGACGAACGGCGAGCTGCTGTGCGTCGCCGCGGTGACGCCCGGCAAGGGCCAGGACGTGCTGGTGCAGGCGCTGTCGGTGCTCGCCGACCTGCCCTGGCGCTGCGTGTGCGTGGGCAGCGTCGAGCGCGACCCGGCCTTCGCCGATGCCGTCCGCGCTCGCGCCCTGGAGGCCGGGCTGGGCGACCGCATCGCCTTCCCCGGCCCGCGGACCGGAGCGGTGTTGCAGCGCAGCTATGCGGCGGCCGACCTGGTGGTCCTCCCGTCGCGTGCCGAGACCTACGGCATGGTCATCACCGAGGCGTTGGCCCACGGGCTGCCGGTGATCGCCGCCGAGGTTGGCGGAACGCCCGAGGCCCTCGGGCAGACCGCGACCGGACAGCGGCCTGGGATCCTCGTGGCGCCCGGCGACGCCGAGGCGCTCGCCCGCGCCCTTCGGGCCTGGCTGAGCGATGCGCCGCTGCGCGCGCGCCTGCGCCAGGCGGCTCGCGAGCGTCGCGCGGCGCTCAGCGGCTGGCCGGCCACGGCATCGATCGTCGCCGCCGTCCTGGACGGGGTGGCGCGATGAGCCTCGCGGGCGTTCGCGTCACCCCGGCGTGGCTGGCCCTGCGCGAGCCCGCCGATGCCGCGGCCCGGGCCCGCGACCTGGCCGAGCGCCTCGCCGCCCACCTCCACGAGCGCCCGGACCACCTCCACGCGCGCCGCCAGGGCACCGGCGAACAGGTCATCCACGACCTCGGCGCGGGCACCGGGGCGATGGGCCGGTGGCTGGCGCCGCTCCTGCCCGGGCCCCAGCATTGGGTCCTGCACGACCGCGACGCCGACCTGCTGGCGCTGGCGACCGCGCAGCGCCCCGGGCCGGCCGCCGACGGCAGCCAGGTCGTGGTGCAGGCGCGCCGCTCGGACATCGCCGGGCTGCCCGCGGGCGCACTGGCCGGCGCGACCGTCGTGACTGCCTCGGCCCTGCTGGACATGCTGACCGAGCCGGACCTGACCGAGCTGGTCGCCGCGTGCGCCGGGGCGGCGTGCCCGGTGCTGCTCACCCTCTCGGTCGTCGGCCAGGTGGACCTGACCCCCGCCGAGCCCCTGGACGCGGCGCTGGCCGCCGCCTTCAACGCCCACCAGCGGCGGGACACCGAGCAGGGTCGGCTGCTCGGGCCCGACGCCGTCGCGCGGGCCGCCGAGCGCTTCGCCGCGCTGGGCGCCGAGGTGCACCTCTCCCCCAGCCCATGGCGGCTGACGGCGAGCGAGGGCGAGCTGACGAGTGAGTGGCTGACCGGATGGGTGGCGGCGGCGTGCGAGCAGGAGCCGGCGCTGGCCGCCGAGGCCGATGCCTACACCTCCCGGCGGCTCAGTCAGCTACGCGCAGAGGAGCTGGCGGTGACCGTGGGACACGCGGACCTCCTGGCGCTACCGGGTCAGCAGTCGGTCTGAAAGCGGGAGGAGAGCGCGTAGCGTAGGAGCACCACGTCGCCGATCTGGCGCACGTCGGCGAGCGTGGCGCGCCGGCCGGGGTTCCACGGAAAGCGGCCGTCGCCGACGAACCGCGTGGCCCGGGAATCGCCGACGAACAGGGGAGCGACGACCAGCTGCAGTTCGTCGGCGAGGTCGTCAGTCAGAAACTGGGTGTGCACCGTCCCGCCGCCCTCGACCATCAGCCGCTCCACGCCGCGGGCGCCGAGGTCCTCGCTGAGCCGGCGCATCCGCACCCTGTGGCCGCCGTCGACGACGGTGGCCACGTCACCGAGCCGCGAGCGGGCGTCGGGCACGCGCGGGCTGGTGCAGTACACCAGCTTCTCGTTGTCGCCGGTGGTGAAGAAGTCGGCGGCGGGGTCGAGCTCCAGCCGCTCGGTCACCGTGACCTTCATCGGCGAGGTGGGCAGCCCGCGCGCGGCCCGCGCGTCGCGACGGTTCTGGGAGCGCACCAGCAGGCGCGGGTTGTCGGTCCGCACCGTCGCCGCGCCGACGAGGATGGCGTCGCAGGAGGCGCGGACGGCGTCCACCCGGTCAAAGTCGGCGTCGTTGGAGAGCTCCAGGCGCCGCGGCGTGGCGGCGCCGAGGTAGCCGTCGATCGACATCCCGCAGCTGAGCAGGATGTAGGGCCGGTCAGGCATGCACCGCGCCCTCCCGGAGCGGCTGCGCGCCGCTGGGCGCCGAAGAGCGGTCGCGGCGCGACCATGCAACCACGAGGACCACGGCGCCCGGCAGGCTGGCGACGAGCACCATGACACCGTAGACGACGGAGGCGGAGACGCCGCGGTGCGCCCCGAGGCCGGCCGCACCGAAGGCCCACGCGGTGACCCCCTCACGGGGCCCCCAACCGGCGGCACTGGGCAGGACCATCGCCATCATCACCAGCAACGCTATCGGGATCATCTTGCTCAGCGGCGCCGTTGTGCCCGCGGTGTGGGCGGCGACGATGAAGGTGGCGGTGTGCCCGGCGACCACGACCGCAGAGGCCAGCCCGATGCCCAGCCAGGCCCGGCGGGCCAGCAGCGCTTCGCGCAGATCCCGCGCGGCGGCGGCGCGCACGCGCGCCCAGGCCGACCGCCCGGCGGGACGCGCCCTGGCCGCGAGTACCACCAGGCACAGCAACAGCGCCACCCCGGCCACCACCAACGGCATCGACGACTGCACGGGCGACGGCAGGGCGAGGAGGATGGCGGCGGTGAGGGCGAGCTGGACCACCTGACCGGCGGCACGTTCCCACCACACGGCGCGCAGGCCGCGGCCGATGTCACGCACGTCGCGACCGTGGCTGATCCCGCGGTGCACGTCGCCCACGATCCCGCCCGGGAGGGTGAGGTTGAGGAACTGCGAGCGGTAATAGGCGGCCACGGCGGCGGGCAGCGACAGTTCGACGCCCAGGCCGCGGGCGACCGTCCTCCACCGCCAGGCGCAGCAGACCGTGGTCAGCAGCGCCAGGCCCGCCGCGGCCGCCAGCGCCCTGGCGTCGACCGTGCGCGCGCCGTCGATGAACGGGCCCGTGCCCAGCCGCCACACGACCAGCGCGAGGGTCGCGACCGGGCCCACGATGGAGACCCACCGCCAGAGCTTGTGCCTCATGCCGGCACCCCCTGCGCGCGTGGGGCCGGCTGCGCGCGGGTCTTCGTGGCGGCGCGCGGCCGCTGGAACGGAATCTCGAACACCGCAGCGAACGCCCGCGCGAACCCGAGCGACAGCGGTAGCACGACGGCGAGGGAGACCAGGAAGAAGGGCACGCCCGCGGCGACCCGGCCGGCCACGATCCGCTGGCAGACGATGGCGACGATCGGGGCGTGGGTCAGATATAGGCTGTAGGAGAAGGAGCCGAGGCTGCGGATCGGCCGGGCGTCCAGCGCGCGCAGCAGCCGGGCCGGCCGGCCGGTGGCCAGGCTGGCGAGCAGGCAGGCGATGGCTGGACCCAGGGAGAGGTCGATCCAGTAGAGGTGGTCAAGCGTCCATACCGACCCCTGCCACCAGATCACCACCAGCACCGGCGCCGCGGCGGCGAGGGCAAGACGCGGCCAGGGCCAGGACCGGCGCGCCGTGCTGGCGCCGACGATCCCCGCGGTCAGTACGCCGACCGCGAACAGCGCGGCGAGATCAGGCGGCGACTGCACCACGAACGTGTCCAGGTGCGCGACGTGCGGACCGATGATCCCCACCGCGGCGACGATGAGGGCGACGGTGGCGAGCATGGCGACACCGCCCCACCGGCGCACCATCAACAGCAGCAGCGGGAACGCGATGTACAGCTGCGCCTCGACCGCCATCGACCAGAAGGCCGCGTTGGGGCTGTGTGCGAGGACCACGTTCTGCACCAGCAGCCCGTTGGACAACACCGAGGTGACATTGGGCACGCCATTGCCCGGCTGCGGGACGATGAGCCACGCCACCGCGAGGCTGAAGGCCAGCGCCGCCCAGTAGGGCGGCAGGATGCGCCGCGCCCGCCGCTGCGCGAAGCGCGACACCGCGTCGAGCCGCCACCCGTGGCGCGCCGGCGACAGCGCCAGCGAGAACCCCGACAGGACGATGAACACCACCACCGCGAAGCGGCCGTAGATGAGCCAGGCGGCCCAGAACGGCGCGTGGTCCACCGGGTACCCGGGGAACGCGCGCAGGAAGACGTGGTTGACCACGACGTAGAGCGCAGCCAGGCCCCGGAGGCCATCCAGGCCCGCGAGTCGACGGGACCGAGGACCGGCCGTCGCAGATGCATCCGGAGCCGCCACGGGCTACTTGGACGTCGTATGGGAGTCGAAGGCGCTGAGGAACTTGTTGCGGAAGGCGCTCATCGGCCACACCGGCGCGTTGACGGCCGGCTGCAGGCCCGGGTTCCAGCCCCAGCTTCCGATCGCCTTGAGCACCTTGGGGTCGTGGGAGATGATCGAGATCGGGACGTCATGGTTGGAGTGGTGCCCGCTGACGATCGGCAGCGGCTGATGGTCGCCGAGGGCGATCACGACGAGGTTCTTGTCGTTGATGCGCTTGATGAACGAATACAGCGAGCTCAGTGAGTACACGATCGACCGGCCGTAGGCAGCCTGCACGCGCGGCGGATTGCTCCAGAACGCTCCGGTGGAATGATCCATGGGAATCCGGTTGTAGATCGAGCCGTCGCCGACCTGGTTCCACGGGATCTGCTTCGGGATGCGGTTCCACGGCATGTGGCTCGACACCGTGTCGAGCTCCGCGAACAGCGGCGGACGGTTCTTCTTGGAGAGCTCGAGCCGCTGCAGGGCCGCATACGAGTATTGATCCGGCATCGACGCATAAGTGAACGTGGGGCCCTTGTAGCCGACATCGCGCCGGTCATAGAGCTTGTCGTAGTGGTAGTACGACGTCCCCTGCGGCCAGTAGTAGTCGTTGGACGGCACGTCGTCGACGGTCCGCCAACCGGCCTCCTTGAAGGCGTCGCTCAGGGTGAACCGGTCGGTGGTCATGAGGTCGTTGTAGCGGCGCTGGCTGTTGACCCAGACGCCCGACTGCAGCGTGGAGTGAGCCAGCCAGCTGATGCCGCCATAGGTCGACGAGTCAAGGAAGCCGCTGCGCGAGGAGAAGCCCGCCGCCCCCAGCTCCTTGTCGCCCTTGTTCAGCACCGCGTCGACCGCGGGTGAGAACTGGCGGCCCTGGACCGCCTGCTGCCCATAGGCCTCCACGAACACCAGCAGCACGTCCTTGCCCCGCAGGGCGGTCAACAGCTGGCTGGGAGGCGTATTGCGGAAGGCATCGCGCTTGATCTGGGCCGCGAACACCGACTGGTCGTGGAGGTCGGACCGGAACTGGCCCACCTCGTGGCCCATAACGCTCGCCGACAGCGTGGTGGCCACCGGGGTCTGGGAGATGAGCTGGGCGCCGACCAGCCAGAACAGGCCCCAGACGACCCCGACCCCGGCGACGGCACGCAGGGCCGAGCGCCGGTGGGCGGCGGCGACCCGGGTGATCCGGAACGCCGAGAAAGTCGTAAGGACCAGGAGGACAGCGATGCCGACGAAGATCCCGACCACCACCAGGTGCGCAGCCGTGCTCCCGATCGAGTCACCCAACGTCGAGACGCCGCTCCCGGCATAGCTCTTGTCGCTGAGCAGATCGAAGCGACGGGTGAAGGTGTCATAGAAGCCGATGTCCAGCGCCTTGAAGACGACCACCGCCGTCAGCAGCGGCCCGAGGATCGCGGCCAGGATGCGCCGCGGCAGGGCCGGCAGCACACTGGCCACCGCGACGATGACCAGCATCTCCAGCGGGATGCGCAGAAAGCCCGCCACCGAGAGGTCGCTCGGCGAGTCGGGGGTGACCAGAGCCGCCCACACGATCACGAAGGCGAGCACCGTGAGCCCGGGATCCACCCGGTGGAGTACGCGACGCCACCGCGACCGCGACCGCGATCCACCTGGTCCCGCCCGCCCGGAGTCGGCCGGCGGCGAACCTCCGGACCCCGTCTGGGCATCCGAGGCGCCGGGCGTGGCGACGGCGTCGCCGGGCGTGGCCCCAGAGCCCGCCATC
The DNA here is from genome assembly GCA_036491155.1 of Solirubrobacteraceae bacterium. Lineage (GTDB taxonomy): Bacteria > Actinomycetota > Thermoleophilia > Solirubrobacterales > Solirubrobacteraceae > Palsa-465. The sequence continues at coordinate 11,637 of DASXCN010000712.1, forward strand.
GCGGCGACGAGCGCGCCGTGGCGACGACGCCACAGCCACCACACGTCGCGGCCGAAGGACTCGGCCAGCAGCGCGAGGGCGACGGCGAGCACGATCCGGTTGACGGTGGGCGACAGCACCTGCGCCGCGGCGACGGCCAGCACGACCCCCTGGACCGCGGCGACGGTCTTGCGCCAGAAGCGCGGCGGGAGATCGGCTCGCATCCAGGCCAGCGGCCAGCCGGCGGCGAGGAACGCGTAGCGCGCCACGCCGATGGCCAGGACCCAGGCGCCGGTGAAGCGGACGACGTACACGCTGAGGATGAAGATCAGGAAGGCGTCCACCTCGGCGTCGAAGTGGGCCCCCAGGGTGGCGCTGCGCGTGCGCCTGGCGACCCAGCCGTCGACCGCGTCGAGCGCGAGGGCGAGCGCGGCCAGCACCACCAGAAGCGCGGCCGGGACGTGGTGGGCGAAGGAGTCGGCGATCAGCGCGGCGACGCCGACGGTGAGGGTGGCTCGGACGAGCGTGACCCAGTCGGCCGGGGTCAGCCGCTCGGTGCGGTAATAGGAGAGGCCGCGCGACAGGGCGGCGTTCGTGATCAGTCCGCTGGCGATGCCCACAGCCCAGGCAGCCGGGCTGAGCGCCGCGCCGGTGTGGCTGACGGTGACCGCGAGGCCTCCGATCAGCAGAACCTGCGCAAACAGGGCGGTCACCGGGACCGTCTGAACGGAGCCGAGGGCAGCGGCGGCTGCGTGCTTGGGCTTCATGTCACCCATGACGCCGCCCAGGGCAAAGCCTTCCCAGCGTGCCATCCTGCGACGCGTGAGACAGGACGAGCGTGCCCCGTTTGACCGGGCCCTTCACCGGGCCCGCGTGTCGGCCTACGCCCCCGGCGAATTCGTCGAGCAGGAGAGCTTCATGGGCGCGGCCGAGATCCGGGAGCTCGCACGCCGGGCCGGCATCGCCGCCGGAGTCTCGGTGCTGGACCTCTGCTGTGGCGTCGCCGGGCCGGGACGATTCATCACCCGGGAGCTCGGGTGCGCCTATCTGGGCGTGGACCTCAGCGCCGATGCCCTGGCCATCGCCCGCGAGCGAGCGCGTGGCCTTCCGTGTCGCTTCGAGGTCGCCCGGGTTCCCCCCGTCCCGCAGGGACCGTTCGACGTGGTGCTGCTGCTCGAGACGATGCTGGCCTTCGCTGACAAGCATGAGCTGGTTGGTGCGGTCTCAGCTGCGCTTTCCGACGGCGGGCGGTTCGCCTTCACGCTCGAGGAGGGCGCAGAGCTCACCGCGGCAGAGCGCGAATGGATGCCCGATGCCGACACAGTGTGGCTCACCCCGCTGCCGGAGATGCGGGCGCTCCTGGAGCGGGCCGGTCTGACCGTCCGGTCCGAGACCGAGAGCAGTCGCGCCCATCGCGCGGTGGCCGACGCGTTGATCGCCGCCTTCAGCGCCGATGGCGCGGACATATCGGCCGAGATCGGCGAGCGAGCGCTGGAGGACCTGGTGGCCGCGCACCGGCTGTGGAGCGAGTGGCTGGCGTCCGGACGGGTCCGCAAGTTCGCGATCGTGGCCGAGAAGACCACGGCGGGGTAAGGTCGGGCCATGGGTGCGCGCGAGGTGCTCAGCGTGGCGGCGGACGGCGGGTCTCTGGACGGCTGGATCGAGGGCGCGGGGCCGCCGGTGCTGCTCCTCCATGGTGGGCCCGGCCTCGACTACACCTATCTGGACGATCTCGGTGCCGAGCTGGCCGCCGAGTTCCGGGTCGCCTCCTATCAGCAGCGGGGGCTCGAGCCCTCGACGCTCCAGGGCCCGTTCACGGTGGCCCAGTCGATCGACGATGCGGTCGCGGTGCTCGATGGGCTGGAGTGGCCGCGAGCGTGGGTGGTCGGACATTCGTGGGGCGGGCACCTCGCCCTGCGGCTGGCCGCCGAGCGTTCGGACCGGCTGCTCGGAGCACTGGCGGTGGACCCGATCGGCGTCGTGGGCGACGGCGGACACGCGGCGTTCGAGGCCGAGATGTCGGCGAGGACGCCGCTGTCGCACCGCCGGCGGGCCGAGGAACTGGACGAGCGCGAGCTCGCGGGCGAGGGGACCGAGGCCGAGTTCCGCGAGGCGATGGAGATCTGGTGGCCCAGCTATTTCGCAGACCCCGAGCGCGTCCCGCAGATGCCGGCGATGCGCACCTCGGTGTGGGCCTACGCGGGGATCTCCGGGGAGATGCTCATCGGCCTGGAAGAGGTCGCGGCGCGGCTGGCCGACGGACGGTGCCTGTATGGCGTACTGGCCGGCGCGGCGAGCCCAATCCCTTGGGGCCAGGCGGCGCGGGCCACCGTCGAGCTGTCGTCGCATGCTTCGCTGACCGTGATTCCCGGCGCCGGCCACTTCCCGTGGATCGAGGCACCTGGCTGCGGGCTCGCCGCGCTGAGAGCGCTCGCCGATGGACGAGAGGCGCGCTGAGCCGGCTATGCAGTTCGGGATCTTCTCCGTCAGCGACGTGACGCGCGACCCGGTCACCGGCCGCACGCCGAGCGAGGCCGAGCGCATCCGCGCCGTCGTGCAGAACGCACGCCGGGCGGACGAGGTCGGGCTCGACGTCTTCGCGATCGGCGAGCACCACAATCCGCCGTTCTTCTCCTCGTCGCCGACCACGCTGCTGGCCCACATCGCCGCGTTGACGAAGCGGATCATCCTCAGCACGGCGGTGACTCTGATCACGACCAACGACCCGGTCAAGATCGCCGAGGACTACGCGATGCTCCAGCACCTCTCCGGCGGTCGGATGGACCTGATGCTCGGCCGTGGCAACACGGTGCCGGTCTATCCGTGGTTCGGTAAGGACATCCGCAAGGGGCTGGAGCTGGCGCTCGAGAACTACAACCTCCTGCACCGGCTCTGGCGCGAGGATGTCGTGGATTGGGAGGGCGAGTCGCGTTCCGCGCTGCAGGGCTTCACTGCCATCCCCCGCCCGCTCGACGACGTCCCGCCGTTCGTCTGGCACGGCGCGATCCGGACGCCCGAGATCGCTGAGCAGGCCGCCTACTACGGCAACGGCTACTTCGCCAACAACATCCTCGCCCCCAACTTGCACTTCAAGCCGCTGGTGAACCTCTATCGCGAGCGCTTCGCCCACTACGGGCACGGCACTCCCGAGCAGGCGATCGTCGGCCTCGGTGGGCAGGCGTTCATCGCGCAGCGCTCGCAGGACGCGGTGGAACGGTTTCGACCCTACTTCGAGGGCTCGCCGATCTATGGCCGCAGCTACCGGCTCGAGGACATCATGCATGGCACTCCGATGAGCGTCGGCAGCCCCCAGGAGGTGATCGAGAAGACTCTCACTTTCCAGGAGGGGTTCGGCGACTACCAGCGCCAGCTGTGGGTGGTGGACGCGATGGGCCTCCCGCCGGAGATGGCGCTCGAGCAGATCGAGCTTCTCGGGACAGAGGTCGTGCCCGTCCTGCGCAAGGAGATGGCGTCCCGCCGAGCGGCCGGCGTGCCGGACGCGCCGACGCACTCGAGCCTGGTCGCGGCCAAGTACGGCGACGCCCCACCTCGCCAGCCGACTCCGAACGACAACCGCGGCGACAATCTCACCGGCGGCTCGCCCTACCAGGACTCAGACCCGGAGCTCGAGGCCGAGTACCCCGTGGCCGATTGACGTGAGTACCCCACCTGACCCACAGGGCCGCTCGGGCACGATGCCGCCGCGTCGCGTGGTGGTGGTCAGCGCGGGCGTCAGCGACCCCTCCTCCACGCAGATGCTGGCCGACCGGCTCACGCAGCGCAGCCTGGAGACCATGCGAGCGATGACCTGCACCGCGTCGGCGCGGACGGTGCGCCTCGCCCCGCTCGCCGTCGAAATCGCCCAGGCGACCGTGAGCGGCCTGGTCGGAGAGACCTTGCGGACGACGATCGAGGAGGTGGGGCGAGCCGACGCGATCATCGTCTGCACTCCGGTGTACAAGGCCGGCATCAGCGGACTGTTCAAGTCCTTCGTCGACCTGCTCGACAATGACCTGCTGATCGCCAAGCCGGCGTTGCTGGCCGCCACCGCGGGCAGCAGCCGCCACGCGCTGGTCATCGACCAACAGATGCGCCCGCTGTTCGGCTACATGCGCGCCCTGACACTGCCCACCTCTGTATTCGCGGCGCCCGAGGATTGGGGAGCCGCGGCGCTCAGCGATCGCATCGCCCGCGCGGCGACCGAGCTCGCCGTGACCGTCCACGCCGGGATCGAGCACGGAGTGGCCGAGCGCGCCTGGTCGGGCTATCAGCACCAGTTCGCCGGCAACGCCGCTCGCGCCGAGCAGACAGCAGCGGACATCGACTTCGACTCACCCCTGATGCGGCTGGCGGCGGGAGGACAACCGACGCCCGCCGCAGACGACGCGCACCGCGTAGACGACGATTGACGACGCGATGACCCGGCTCGAGTCCACGCGCGTCCTGGTCACCGGAGGCACCAGCGGTCTGGGCCGCGCGATGGCCGCCGCGCTCGCCGACGCCGGGGCGCGAGTCGCGCTGACCAGCCGCGAGGCCACCCGCGCGCACCAGGCCGCGGCGCAGATCGGCGCCGTTGGTCTTGCTATGGACGTCCGCGACGAGCAGTCGGTTCAGACCGGCGTCGGTGCCGTCTACGACGAACTGGGCGGCCTGGACGTGCTGGTCGCCAACGCCGGCATCGGCATGCGGACCGTCAACCCGCGCTTCCTCACCGATCCCCAGTCGTTCTGGGAGGTCGCGCCGACCGGCTTCCGAGACGTCGTCGAGACCAAGGTCACCGGGACGTTCCTGGTCGCGCGCGCGGTGGCACCGCGCATGCTCGCCGCCGGCGGAGGCCGGATCGTGGTCATCTCGATGAACGAGCAGACGATGACCCGCCGCGGCT
>DASXCN010000713.1:0-2238 GCA_036491155.1 Solirubrobacteraceae bacterium
CAGGGCCTGGTCCGGCGAGCCGGCTTCGGCGACGGCGACGGCGCGGTTGAGCTCGACCACCGGCGAGCCGGTGATGCGGGAGAGCTGCTGGTACAGCGCCCCGATCTGGGGCCAATCGATCGGATCGTCGAACTGGAGCGAGGCGATCGCGGCCTGCAGGACGTAGGGGCCGCGCCCGCGGAGCGCCAGGGCGCGATCGAGACCCGCGCGGCCAGCGGTGATCTGGCCGGCGTCCCACAGGGTCCGGTCCTGGTCGGCGAGGCGGACGAGCTCGCCGCCGGCGAAACGGGCCCGGCGGCGCGCGTTGTGCAGGCGCATCAGCGCCAGCAGAGCGTGGACCTCGGACTCGTCGGGCATGAGCTCTGAGAGGACCGTGCCCAGGGCGATCGCCTCGGTGGCCAGGTCGACGCGGCCGCCGTAACCCTCATTGAAGATGAGATAGATGATCGCCAGAACGGCGTCCAGGCGCTCGGGCAGGCGGTGCGCCGGCGGGACGCTGAACGGGATGCCCGCGAGCTTGATCTTGGTGCGGGCGCGGGAGAGCCGGCGCTTCATGGTCTCGGGCGAGACCAGGAAGGCGCGCGCGATCTCGTCGTTGGCGAGGCCGCCCAGCGTCCGCAGGGTCAGGGCCACCTGGGCCTCGGTGGAGAGCGCCGGGTGACAGCAGGTGAAGAGCAGCTCCAGCCGCTCGTCGCCGATCTGATCGGAACCGAGATCGTTCACGTCATCCTCCACGGCCTCGTCGCGTTGCAGCAGGGGCGCCTTGGCTGCCAGGGTGCGCTCGCGGCGGATCCGGTCGATCGCCCGGTTGCGCCCCGTGGTCACCAGCCAGGCCACCGGGTTGTCCGGCGTACCCTCGCGGGGCCAGCGCTCGGCGGCGATGGCGAACGCCTCCTGGGCGGCGTCCTCGGCAAGCTGGAAGTCGCCGAGGTAACCGACCAGGGATGCCACCACGCGACCCCAGTGCCGCCGGAACACGCTGTCGAGCATGGCCCGGGTCAGGTCGTCGGGGCGGCTGGGATCGCGGGCTCGGCCATCAGCCGTACATCAACGGGCGCACCTCGACCGAGCCGCCGAGCCGGGCCGCCGGAATGCGCGACGCCAGCTCGATGGCGGCGTCGAGGTCGTCGAGCTCGAACACGTAGTAGCCGGCGAAGACCTCCTTGGTCTCGGCGAACGGGCCGTCGGTGGTGAGGGTCCGGCCGTCGTTCACCCGCACCGTGGTGGCGGTGGCGATCTCGGCCAGCTGACCGCCGTCCAGGCACCCCGGCTCGTCGCGCAGCGCGTAATACTCGTTGCTCATCGCCTCGAGCTCGCCGTTGCTGAAGCCGTCGATCATGCCGGGCGTGGTGTAGATGAGAAGGGCGTACTTCATGGGGAAACCTCCGTGGGGGAAGTGGGCCTGTGTCGTCTCAGAGACGAACGGCGGCGCCCGGAGGGGACACTACGCCGTCACGGCAGCGGGCTGGCCGTCGAGGCCGCCTCGACTCCCACCAACACCGGCCCCACCGGCTCATGCTCCAGCCGCGCCGCCGCCTGACGGGCCGCCTCCTCGCCGGCGAACCGAGCGACGAGCCGGATGGCGAGGTCGATGCCCGCCGCCGGGCCACCCGCGGTGATGACGCTGCCGTCGTCCACCACACGTGCGTCCCGACGCACGTCGGCCCCGGCCGCCGCCAGGTCGTCCAGGGCGTTGCGGTTGGTGACCGCCGGGCGGCCCGACAGCAAGCCGGCCCGGGCCAGGAGCATCGCCCCCGTGCATACCGAGGCCACCACGGTGCCCGCGTCGTGCAGCGCCGCCAGCACGCCCGGCAGCGGACCCTCGCACTGGTCGCGCACTCCGGGGGCGTCATCCAACCAGCCGCCGCCGGGCACCACCACCAGCTCGGGGGCGCCGAGCTCGTCGGCCACCTCGAGGACGAGACCGTGCGCGGAGCGGACCGTCAGAGGGTGAACCGTCGCCGATGGGGCCGTCGTGGACGGGACCGCCGTGGGATGTCCCGCCGGACGGACGACGCGCGTGGGAAAGCCCGCCGCGGTCAGGACCTCCAGAGGCGCGATTGCGTCGAGGTCGTCAAAGCCGTCAAAGACGACGACCTGGGTGAGGGGAAGGGCGTTGGGCTGAGTCATGTCGCCATCCTGAGGCCGGCGCGGGCGGGTGGCAAGTGGCAGAAATGCCATGTATCGCGAGATTCGTGCCAGGTTGGGACGTCACCCGCGCCGCGTCGAAGCCGCGCC
>DASXCN010000714.1:0-5452 GCA_036491155.1 Solirubrobacteraceae bacterium
CCAGAAGGTCTCCAGCGCGAACACCATCCCCTCCTGGATCACCTCGGGATGGTCGAGCGAGACCAGTCGGCTGAAGATCGGCTTCTCCCAGATCGACAGCCCGACTCCGTGCCCGAACTGCAGCGCGAACGCCGCCTCCTCGTCGGGGAAGCCGAACTCCTGGGCCTTGGGCCACAGGGAGACGATGTCGGCGGTGGTCGCCCCGGGACGGATGAGAGCGATGGCCGCGTCCAGGTAGTACCGGCAGCGCTTGTAGGCATCCGTGAGCGCGCGGGAGGCGCTCGCCACCGCGAACGTCCGGTAGTAGCAGGTGCGATAGCCCATGTAGCTGTGCAGGATGTCGAAATACGCGGGGTCGCCGGGACGCAGGGCGCGGTCGGTGAACACGTGCGGATGCGGGCTGCACCGCTCACCGGAGATGGCGTTGACGCCCTCCACGAACTCCGAGCCCATCTCGTACAGAACCTTGTTGACAAGCGCGACGCAGTCGTTCTCCCGAAACCCGGGGCGCATCGCCCGGTACAGCTGCTCGTAGGCGGCGTCGACCATCCCGCATGCGGTGTTGAGCAGGATGATCTCGTCGCGGGTCTTGAGCATGCGCGCCTCCTGCATCAGCTGCTGCCCGTCGACCACCGTGATCCCCTCCCTCTGGAGCGCGAACAGCACCGGCGGCTCGATCGCGTCGACGCCTACCGGCTCCCCGAGCAACCCCCGCCGCTCGAGCTCGACGCGGATCTTGGAGGCGACGTTCTCGGCCCGGCCGGACTCCGGGGACATCGCCCCGCGCATGGTGGAGATCCCGGCGCGCGAGCGTCCTTCGCCCAGCCACGGGTTGTACAGGTCGTGATGGCGAGCGGCAGAGCCGAAGTCCCACATGATCGGCTCGTCGTCCTGGGGCAGCAGGCAGAAGCGATTGAGCTTGTCTTGGGCCCAGGTGCCGATGTGCGTGGCCGTGATGTAGCGAATGTTGGCCATGTCGAAGCACAGCAGGGCGCCCAGCTCTGACTGCGCGAGCAGCGCCGTGATGCGGCTCAATCGTTCGTCACGCAGGCGGTCAAATCGAACGCGCTCCTCCCAGTCCACGCCCATCACGCCGTAACTGTGCAATCCCACGGGCTCCGCCTTCCGTATTGACTTGCAAACGTTTGCAGACAGCATAGTGGCCAGCTTGACGGCTCTCAAGCGCTCGGATACAGTCCCTGCAATCGATTGCAAACGGAGGAGCTGAGAGTATGGGTGGGGACGAAACGGCGAGCCTCGGTTGGGTCGGTGTGGGGCGTATGGGCCGCGCGCTCGTGACGCGACTCCTGAACGCCGGCCACGAGGTCAGCATCTACAACCGCACCCGTGACAAGGCCGCCGACCTGGAGCATCTCGGCGCCACCGTTGTCGATTCGCCCGCCGATCTCGCCGACCGGGACATCGTGTTCACCATGGTCGCCGGCTCCGCGGACGTGGAGGAGGTGGTGACGGGCCCGTCCGGGCTGCTGTCGCGCGACGACGTCCATCCTCAGTTGATCATCGACTCCACGACCATCTCGCCGGCCGCCGCCGAGCACATCCGCGCGCGGGCGCACGATCGGGGAACGGCGATGCTGGCCGCGCCGGTGAGCGGCAACCCGAAGGTGGCCGCGAGCGGGCGTCTCACCATCGTCGCTTCCGGCCCCCACGACGCCTGGGTCCAGGCTCGGCCCTACCTCGAGTTGCTATGCCGCCGCGTCACCTACGTCGGCGAAGGGGAACGGGCGCGCCTGGTCAAGATCTGCCACAACCTGATGCTGGGGGTGGTGGCCCAGTGCCTGGCGGAGATCACGGTCCTGGCCGAGAAGGGTGGCGTCACCCGTGCCGACTTTCTGGAGTTCCTCAACGACAGCGTGATGGGCTCGACGTTCACGCGATACAAGAGCCCGGCCTACGTGAACCTCGATTTCAAGCCCACGTTCACGCCGACGCTGCTGCTCAAGGACTTCCACCTCGGCTTTGAGGCCGCGCGAGAGATGAACGTGGCGATGCCTCTGGCCGCCGCCACCGAACAGATCGTTCAGGCCCTGGCCGGACTCAAGGGCGACGAGGTCGACTTTGCCGCGTTGATCGAGGTGGCCGCCGAGGCGTCGGGCCTGACCCTCGAGGCCGAGAACGTCCACGTCGACGACGGCCTGAGCCCGCTCCCCGCCGGCGCCAACGGAGACGCCCCCACTCGGTCCGCGGCCTCGCCGACGCCGTAGCCGGTTCCTGGGGGCGCCGACCGCACGGGCTGGACCGGGTCCCTCGGTCAGGCGAGTAGCGCCACCGGCTTTTGCAGCAGATCGCGCACCCTGGCCAGGAACCGGGCGCCGTCGGCGCCATAGAGGATCCGGTGATCGCAGGCGAGCGTCAGGTGGACGGTGGGACGGGCGACGACCGACCCTGCCTCGTCGACGACCGCGCGGGGCTTCAGTGAGCCCACGGCCAGAATTGCCGCCTGCGGTGAGTTGATCACCGCGGTGAAGCTGTCCAGCCCGTACATCCCGAGGTTCGAAACCGAGAACGTGCCGCCGGACAGGTCAGCCGGCAGCACCGAACCGTCGCGGACCTTGGCCGCCAGCTCTCGGCTGGCGGCGGCGATTTGGATGACCGACCGCTGGTCGGCGTCAAAGATCGTCGGTACCAGCAACGCGTCATCTGCGGCGACGGCGATCCCGACATTCACGCGCGAGTAGGTCTCGAAACCGGAGTCGCGGTAGGCGCCATTGACCCGAGGGAACTCCCGCAGCGCCAGCGCGACGGCCCGGACGATGAAGTCGTTGTAAGTCGGAGGCGGGTCGGCGATCTCGCTCAGCTGAGTTCGCAGCGCCACCGCCTGGGTCATGTCCACCTCGCAGCGCAGCTCGAAGTCGGGAACGGTGGCTCGGGATTCGGCCATCCGCCGCGCCACCGTCTCCTGGACGCGGGTCGGACGCGTGCGGGTCGTGTTCCCCTTGGCGGAGTCGGTCCTCGGCGCGGCGGCCCGCGACGCTGGGGGGCTTGCGGGGACGGAGCGCTCCACGTCGGCGCGGATCACCCGGCCGTGTGGCCCGGACCCCGCGAGGGCAGCGAGGTCGACACCGAGCTCGGCGGCGACCCGGCGCGCCACCGGGGACGCTTTCACCCGGCGGCCGCGTGGCGCGCGTGACGTGGCCGCACCCGAGCCCATGGACGCGGCGCTGGTCATCCCCGCGGTTCGCGACGCCGCGACAGCAGGATCGGCACCGTTGCCGTCCCCCATGACTGCGATCACGGCCCCGACGGCGACAGTGTCCCCGACGGCCGCGTTGATGCTTAGCACGGTGCCGTCCAGTTCTGACTCGTAGGTCACGCTCGCCTTGTCGGTCTCCACCTCGACGAGTGGCTGCCCGTCGCTGACCGCGTCGCCCTCGGCGACGAACCACTGCACGATCGTGCCCTCCTCCATCGAGTCCGACAAATGGGGCATCACGATTTCGACCGCCACGGAGACTCCTCGACTGCGGGTTGCAAACGTTTGCGGTAGCATCGTAACGCACGCGTTGGCGACGAGTCGGGAAGGAGAGCGGATGGCCGGGCTCCAAGCCCCGGACCAGCAGCAGGCGAGCACGAGATACCTCGATGCGTACGCCCGGATGCTCCTGATCCGGAAGTTCGAAACCGCCATGCACCGCCTGTTTCTGAAGGGCGAGGTGCACGGAACGACTCACCTCTACGCCGGGCAGGAGGCGGTGGCGGTCGGGGTGTGTATGTCGTTGGAGCCCGATGACTACGCAACCGGCACCTATCGGGGTCACGGCCACGCCTTGGCCAAGGGGACCGATCCCGAGCCGCTGATCGCCGAGATGCTCGGGCGCGCGACCGGCGTCTGCGGCGGGCGCGCCGGGTCGATGAACGTGATCGACCTCGAGCACGGCCTGGTGGGCTGCTACGGGATCGTTGGAGGATCGATCGGCGCCGCAGTGGGCGCCGGCCTATCGGCCGCCCGCCAGGGCCGGGTCGCGGTCTGCTTCTTCGGCGACGGCGCGACCAACCAGGCCTACTTCCACGAGTGCATGAACATGGCGGCGGTGATGAAGCTCCCGGTCGTGTTCGTCTGTGAGAACAACCTCTACGCGGAGTTCACGCCGATGGCCGATGCCACCGCGGGCGCGAACATCGCCGGCCGCGCGCAGGGCTACGGAATGCCGTCGGCGGTCGTCGACGGCAACGATGTCTGGGCGGTGAGCGCGGCGGCCGCGGACGCCGTCGCCCGAGCCCGGGCCGGCAATGGCCCCACCCTGCTGGAGTGCAAGACCTACCGCCACTACGGCCACTCCAAGAGCGACCCGGCTTCCTACCGCACCAAGGAGGAGGTGGAGGAGTGGCTCGAGCGCGACCCGCTCGGCCTCGCGCGCACCCGACTCCTGCGCGAGGCCGTGACCGAGGAGCAGATCACAGTCGCCGAACAGTCGGTCGCTGACCAGATCGATCGTGCGATCGAGAACGCGCTGGCCGCGCCCTACCCCGATCCCGCCGCCGACGCCGCCACGGAGTTCAGCGCGTGAGCGACCTCGAGTTCCGGGTGGCGATTCGCGACGCGCTGGCCGAGGAACTGGAGCGCGACCCGGCCGTCGTCTTCTTCGGAGAGGACGTCGCCGTGGCCGGAGGCGTGTTCAAGGCCACCCCCGACCTCTATCAGCGCTTTGGTCCCGGTCGGGTGTTCGACACACCGATCTCGGAGCTGGCCCTGGCCGGGGCCGCCTACGGCGCGGCGGTCACCGGTCTGCGCCCGGTGTTCGAGGTTATGTTCGGCGACTTCATGGCGTTGGCCATGGACAGCCTGGTCAATCAGGCGGCGAAGTTCTGGTACATCAGCAACGAGCAGGGAACCGTTCCCCTGGTGGTGCGCTCGGCAGTCGGCGCCGGCGGGCGGTTTGGCGCCATCCACTCCCAGACTCACGGCACCTGGTTTCAAGGGGTGCCGGGTTTGAAGATCGCCTGCCCATCGTCGCCCGCCGAGGCCAAGGGCCTGCTCAAGGCCGCGATCCGTGATGACAATCCGGTGATCTTTCTGGAACACAAACGCCTGTACTCGGTCAAGGGCCCGGCACCCGAGCCTGACGCGATCATCCCGCTCGGCCACGCGGGGCTCGCCCGCGAGGGGGACGATCTGACGATCGTGTCGGTCGGCAAGGGGGTGCCAGACGCGCTCGCGGCCGCGGACGCGCTGGCCGCGGACGGCCTGTCGGCGGAAGTGGTCGACCTGCGCACGCTGCGGCCGCTAGACGTCGCGACGGTGCTCGAGTCGGTGGCGAAGACCAACCGGCTCGTCGCGGTCGAGGAAGGCCCGCGAACCGGAGGCTGGGCCGCCGGCCTGCTCGGAGTCGTGGCCGAAGAGGGCCTGCATGATCTTGACGACGCTTGGATAGTCGCGACCGGCGAGACCCCGATCCCGTATAGCCCCACGCTGGAGGACGCGTTCCTGCCC
>DASXCN010000715.1:0-1710 GCA_036491155.1 Solirubrobacteraceae bacterium
CTGGACGTCGAAGTCGTCCACGCGCAGGAACAGTCCGACGCGGCCGGCGAACTGGTCGCCCACCGCCCGCGCCTGGCGGGTCCCATCGGCCCGCGCGAGGAGCAGCCCGGTCGCCGCGCCCGGCGGGCGTACGAGGACCCACCGCTTCGGCGCCCCGGTGACGGTGCTCACGGCCGGCGAGTCCTCGACGAGCTCGAACCCCAACGCCTCGACGAAGAACGCGATCGCCGCGTCGTAGTCCTCGACGATGACCGCGAGGTGCTCAAGGTGCATGCTCACGCGGCTCGCGACCCGATCGATTCGCGCGCGACCTGCGCGCACAGGCGGGCGAAGGTCTCCAGCAGTGGCGGGCTGTGGCGCTCGTGCCAGGCCAGGACGAGCTCGGAGGGGCCGAGGTCGTGCACCGGCAGCATGGTCACGTCGCCCCGGTCGAAGATCGGCGCATTGCCCGCGGCCAGGAGGCAGATGCCGATGCCGCTGGCCACCGCCTCGTAGGTCTCCTCGGTGTCGTTGATCTCGGCGGCGATGCGCACCGGGTGGCCCCCACGCTCGGGGAGGGCGAGGAAGTGATCGCGCAGTGGACCCGAGGTCGCCGGCAGCGCCAGGAACGGCTCGTCGAGTAGATCGGAGATCGAGACGCTCTCGTGCGTCGCAAGGGGATGCGCATTGGGGAGCGCCACCAGGCGCGGCTCGCGCGCGATGGTCACCCATCGGTAGGGCGGATGCACGAGGGGAAGCCACACGAACGCGGCGTCGGTGACGCGGGCGGCCAGCCCTCCGGTGGGATCGCTCCAGGTGACCTGGCGCAGCTCGAGTTCCACCTCGGGGCAGCGGGCGACCATCAACGCACGCACTCGGGGCAGCAACCCGCGCCCCGGGCTGGTGTGCATGCCGATGGTCAGGGTGCAGCCACTGACCTGGATGAGCGCGCCCTCGGCGTCCTCCCAGCAGGCGATCATCCGATCGGCGCGCGGGAGCAGCTCGGAGCCGGCCCGCGTCAGGCGGACGCCGCCGGGCTCGCGATCAAACAGCGTCACGTTGAGCTGACGTTCCAGCGCGCGGATCTGCTTGGACAGCGCTGGCTGGCTGACGTACAGCCGCTCGGCGGCGCGGGTGAAGCTGAGCTCGCGCGCGACCGCCGCGAAGTAACGGAGATCACGGACGTGGACGTCCATAGCCAGTGGTTATACCAACGGGTCTTGGACGGGCGGTCCGATCGGGTGCACCATGGGTCCCCGTCCCATGCGAGCCCTCGTCCATGACCCCGACTCGCCGCACGGTCTCCGCCTCGGCGAGGCCGCCGATCCGACGGCTGACCCGGGCCAGGCCCTGGTGCGTGTGGAGGCGACGTCGTTGAACTTCGGCGAGGTGGCCTTCCTCGCCGATCACGCACAGCCCGGCGACGTGGCCGGCTGGGACGCAGCGGGGACCGTCGTGGCGACGGCGCGCGACGGCTCGGGGCCCGCCGCCGGCAGTCGCGTGGTCACCTTCGGGTGGGCCGGCGCGTGGGGCGAGCTGCGTGCGGTCGACGCCGACCAGCTCGCGGTCCTGCCGGACGGCCTCGACGCTGGCGCTGCCGCGGCGCTCCCGGTGGCCGGGGTCACCGCGCTTCGGGCGCTGCGCCGCCTCGGTGCCGTGATCGGCCGCAGAGTGCTGGTCACCGGAGCCTCCGGCGGCGTCGGGCGATTCGCCGTGCAGCTGGGCCACCGG
>DASXCN010000716.1:0-4812 GCA_036491155.1 Solirubrobacteraceae bacterium
TAGCGGTCCGAGGCGCCGGTGGCCTCGCGACCCAGCGCCTGCTCGGGCGAGAGGTAGGCGGCGGTGCCGAACAGCTCACCGGTGCTGGTGATGGTGTCCTCGGAGACCAGTCGGGCGATTCCGAAGTCGGCGACGTGCAACACGCGGCTGCGGTTGAGCAGGAAGTTGGCGGGCTTGATGTCGCGGTGCACGATCCCGCGAGCGTGGGCGTGATCGAGAGCCGAGGCGGCCTCGCGGATCCAGCGCACCGCCTCCTGGCGCCGCACGGCGCCGACGCGGATGGCATCGGCGACCGTGCCGCCGGCCAGGTACTCCATGACGATGAACGGGCGCGCGGTGGACTCGATGTCGCGTGGGTCGACCTCCAGGTCCCCGACGTCGTAGATCGTGACCACGTGCGCGTGGGTCGACACGCGCGCGGCTGCACGCGCCTCGCGCTTGAAGCGGCGCATCGCCATCTCGTCGTGGGCAAAGCGCTCGGCCAACACCTTGACCGCCACCGTCCGTCCCAGCACGAGATCCTCGGCGCACCAGACCGCCGCCATGCCGCCGGTGGCGAGGCGACGGCGGACCCGGTAGCGGTCCGGGAGACGCAGGTCGGTGGGCTCTGCCCGCGGCTGCCCTCTAGAACCCATTGAGGCCGATTGGTACCCGGCTGGTGCGTTCTGAATCCACGGTCAGATACGGATGGTACGGCTCGTGGGGTCCTGTGTGCGCGTCTCCTATACTGCGCGCGATGCCCAAAGTCTGTCACGTGTGCGCCAAGGGTCCGGCCTTCGGCAATAACCGCAGCCACTCGATGGTCGCGACCAAGCGCCGCTTCGATCCCAACCTGCAGCGGGTCCGGATCGACGACGGCGGGACACCGCGACGCGTGTACGTCTGCACGCGCTGCCTCAAAGCCGGCAAGATCACCAAAGCCCGCTGAGTCACGGCGTGCTCGCCGCCAGCACGACCGCGGAGCACTGACGGTGGCCGCGCCTGGGCGAGCGACCGATCAGACTGGGATCTCAGATCCCAGCATCGTGCGCTTCCGCGCCCTGGTCGAAGCCGGGCTGGCCGCGCTCGAGGCCCGTCGGGAGGAGGTCAACGACCTCAACGTGTTTCCGGTCGCCGACGGCGACACCGGCGACAACATGGTCCTGACTCTGCGCGCGGTCCTCACCGAGCTCGATCGCCTCTCCGACGTCTCCGAGGGGCGCACCATCGACGAGATCGGGCGCGACGAGATCGTCGCCTCGGTGGCTCGCGCGGCCCTGCTCGGTGCCCGCGGCAACAGCGGGGTTATCCTCTCCCAGCTGATCCGCGGCGCCGCCGAGGAGCTCATCAGCCGGCCCGGCGAGCTGGTCGACCCAGTGCTGATCGGCGCCGCGCTTGCCCGTGCCGCAGATCAGGCCTACGGCTCGGTTCGCGACCCCGCCGAGGGCACCATCCTCACCGTGGTGCGCGAGATGGCCCACCGCGTGGCCTCCGAGCTTGCCCACATGCCCGGCGCGCGGCTGCACTCCGACGCGACCGCCGGCGAGCAGGACCTGGTCATCGCCTCGGTCATCGAGAGCGCTCTGGAGGCCGGCCAGGATTCGGTCAAGCGCGGCCCCGATCTTCTGCCCGTGCTGCGCGACGCCGGGGTCGTCGACGCCGGCGGCTACGGCCTGACCGTTCTTCTGGCGGGGATCGTGGGCGCGCTGAAGGGTTCCGAGCCCCCGGCGCTCGAGCACCACCGCGCCGCGCGGGTCACCCATCCGCAGCACAGCTCCACCACGTTCCGCTACTGCACCAACTTCGCTGTCACCGGCGCAGGGTTGGAGCAGCGGCGCTACGTGAGCGAGCTGGAGATGATCGGCGACTCGGTGCTGGTGGTGGGAGACCCGACCACCCTCAAGGTCCACGTCCACACCGATGACCCCGACGCCGCCACCGCGCTGTTCGCGGAGGCCGGCATCGTCTCGCACCTCGACGTCGCCGACATGCGTGAGCAGGTCAAGCGCCGCGACGAGCGCCTCGAGGTTCCGGTCGCGCCGTCGGTATGCGGCGGCCTGGCCGTCGTCAACGGCGATGGAATGGCGGCGCTGTTCACCGGCCTCGGTCTGCAGGTGCTCGATGGCGGCCCCACGCTGAACCCCTCGACCTACGACCTCCTGGCGGCGATCCACGCCGTGCCCGCCGAGGAAGTACTGGTCCTGCCCAACAGCTCCAACGTCATCATGGCCGCCGAGCGTGCCGCTGAGCTCTCGGAGAAGGCCGTGTCCGTCGTGCCGTCGCGCTCGCCGCAGGCCGGCCTGGCGGCCGCCGTCAGCCTGGACCCGGCGCGCCGCGCCGTCGACAACGCCGAGGCGATGCTCGACGACCTGGAGCGCGTCCGCACCGGCGCGGTGGCCCCCGCCGGCCGCGACGACGCCCAGGGCCGCTTCCAGGCCGGCGAGGCGGTCGGCTTCGTCAACGAGGAGATCGTGGCCTGGGGTGAGCCGCTTCAGACCCTGCGCGACGTGCTGGCGCGGCTGGGCGAGGACGCGGAGCTCATCACCCTGCTGCGCGGCGCCGACGCGCCGCTGGACGACGCCACCGTCGAGGGGCTGCTCTCCGGCGGTCACGCGGAGCTGGAGCTGTCAGACGGCGGCCAGCCGAGCTACTGGTGGCTGCTGTCGGCGGAATAGGCTCCTAGCTGACCGGGCGTGCGGTCATCATCCGGGGCGCCGCCGATGTCCATCACCGCCTTCTCTGAGCGCCGGGAGCTCTCGCCCCTCGAGCTGGCCGACGCGCCGGTCCGCTATCCGCGCCCGTCGGCCCTGGCCCAGCTCCTGCGCTTCGATCATGCCAAGGCCGAGAAGGCCGCCGCGGGGCTCGGACTCGTGACCGTCGGCGACCTGCTGGAGCATCTCCCGCGCGACCGGCGCGAGGCGCGGTCGGTGGGGCAGTTGGTACCGGGCGAGACCGCAACAGTCGTGGTGGAGGTGCGCTCCATCGCGTCGCGGCCGGTCCGGCGCCGGGGGATGCGCCCACTCGTCGAGGCCACGGTGGCCGACGGCACGGGCGCGATGAAGGCCACCTTCTTCAATCAGCCCTGGCTGGCCCACAAGTACCCGGCGGGGACCCGGCTGGTGCTGCACGGCAAGTTCGAGGCCCGCAACCGCTTCCGCGTCCAGGGCCACGCGCCGACCACCGAGGCCGGCGCGGGCGAGGAGGGCGTGGCGCACTACCCGGCCACCGAGGGGCTGTCCTCGACCCAGATCCTCGCCCTGGTGCGCGCACACGCGGGTGCGCTGGCCGAGGTGCCCGAGCCGCTGCCCGCGGAGCTCCGGGTCGCCGAGCGGCTGCCGGGGCGCCGCTGCGCCCTGGCCGCGGTGCACCTGGCGGGCGACGAGGAGCAGACCGTCGGGCGCCGCCGGCTGGCCTTCGACGAGCTCCTGCTGGTGCAGCTCGCGCTGCTGCGCCGACGCCGGTTGCGCCGGGCCGGCAGCCGGGCTCCGGTGCTCGACGGCGAGCCGTCGCTCAGCGCGCGCTGGCTGGCTGAGATGCTGCCGTTCGCTCCGACGGCCGATCAGCGGCGCGCGATGGAGGAGGTCGACGCCGACCTGGCCGGCAATCGGCCCATGCAGCGCCTGCTGATGGGGGAGGTCGGCTCCGGTAAGACGGTGGTGGCGCTCTACGCGCTGCTGCGCGCCGTCGAGCAGGGCCACCAGGGCGCGCTCATGGCGCCCACCGAGCCGCTGGCCGAGCAGCACTTCGCCACCATCCAGGCGCTGATGCCGGGCGAGGCGGTGCCCATCGGCCTGCTGACGGGGTCCACACCGGGACGGCGGCGCACCGATCTGCTGGGCAAGCTCGGGTCCGGTGAGCTCTCGCTGGTGGTGGGCACCCACGCGCTGATCGAGGATCCGGTGCGCTTCAGCTCACTCGGGGTGGCGGTGGTCGATGAGCAGCACCGCTTCGGGGTCCGCCAGCGCGCGGCGCTGGATGCCAAGGCTCCGGAGAGGTACAGCCCCCACCTGCTGCACATGACGGCCACGCCGATCCCACGCACGCTGGCCCTGTCGCAGTACGGCGATCTGGACTTCACGGTGCTGCGCGAGCTGCCTCGCGGCCGCCAGCCCATCCAGACGCACCTCTGCTCCACCGAGCGCGAGCGCGGCCGGGCCTATGACCGCATCCGCGAGGAGCTGCGCGCGGGGCACCAGGCCTTCGTCGTGTGCCCGCTGGTGTCGGAGTCAGAGGCCCTCGCCGCCCGTGCGGCCACCGCGGAGTACGAGCGCCTGGCCGCCGGTGAGCTGCGCGACTTCCGGGTGCGGCTGATGCACGGTCAGCTGCGCCCGGTCGAGAAGGTGGGAGTGATGCGCGCGTTCGCCGCCGGCGAGGCCGACGTGCTGGTGGCCACCACCGTCATCGAGGTGGGCATCGACGTTCCCAACGCGACGGTCATGCTCGTGGAGGACGCCGAGCGCTACGGGATCTCGCAGCTGCACCAGCTGCGCGGCCGGATCGGTCGCGGCGAGCACGCGTCGCTGTGCCTGCTGTTCGGGCCCAAGGCCTCGCCGCGCCTGAAGGCGCTGGAGTCGCACAGCGACGGCTTCCGCCTGGCCGAGATCGACCTCGAGCTGCGGGGCGAGGGGGAACTGGTGGGCGTGCGTCAGAGCGGCCTGGCCCAGTTTCGTGTCGCCGAGCTGCCGCGCGACCGCGAGCTGCAGGAGCGGGCCCGGATGCGGGCCGAGCACATCGATTCCGTGGACCCCGACCTGGAGATGCCCGAGCACGCCCTGCTGGCCGATGCGCTGGCCGGGGTCTTCGGGGAGGAGGCGCGGGCGCCGATCCGGGCCT
>DASXCN010000717.1:0-4482 GCA_036491155.1 Solirubrobacteraceae bacterium
CTCGGGCCCACCTATCGCGATGCCGATAGCGGCAACGTCGTGCAGACCGCGGAGATCGATCCCGCCCACGACCGCTCGTTCACGCTCGCGCTCGGCTACGGCCAGACGCAGGCCTCGGCCGTGCAGGCGGCCGACGCCAGCGCCACTGCCCCGTTCACACAGACGGCGACGCGCTACCGCGCCGGCTGGCTGCGCTACGACGCCAGGCTACGCCGGCCGCCCGCGACGTTCCCCGGGCTGAGCGGCGCCCAGGACCGCAAGGCGACCGCGCAGTACTGGACGTCCGCCAATGTGCTGAAGGCCACCGAGGACAAGCAGTTCCCCGGCGCGGTCGTCTCCGCGCTGGCCGACCCCTGGGGCCAGTCCACCGCGGCCAACACGGAGACCAACGGGCTCCCCGACGTGAGTACCAACTACCGCGTGATCTTCGAGCGCGACTTCTACGAGACGTTCACGGGCTTTCTCACCGACGGCGACCTCGCCGCCGCACAGGCCCAGACGCGCTTCATCTTCGACAAGGTGCAGCTGCCCGACGGGAGCTTTCCCCGCGATGCGCTCCTCAACGGGGCCACAGCGTCAGACAACTACGTGCTGGAGCCCGATGAGCAGGCCTTCCCGCTGATCATGGCGTGGCAGTCGGGCCTGGGCCATGACCGGGCCCTTTACACCGATCACGTGGTCCCGGCGGCTGACTTCCTGGTCGCCCACGGCCCGGTCTACGGCGACGAACGCTGGGAGGACCAGGGCGGCTACTCGCCGTCGAACATCGCGACCGAGATCGCCGGCCTGGTCTCCGCGGCGGCGCTGGCCGACGCCAATGGCGACCCCCAGCGCGCGGAGCTGTACTCCGCCACCGCTGATGACTGGCGCCGCCAGGTCGAGGCCTGGACGTTGACGAGCACTGGTCCCTACTCGAGCCAGCCGTACTTCCTGCGGCTGTCCAAGACCGGCGACCCTAACGCGCCGACGGTCTACAACCTCGGCAACGGGAGCGTCGACGCCGATCAGCGCTCAGTGGTCGACGCGGGCTTCCTCGAGCTGGCGCGCTTCGGCGAGCTGAACCCCTCAGACGCGGTCATCGCCAACTCGCTCAAGGTGGTCGACCACGTCCTGGGCATCCAGACGCCCAGCGGCGAGGGCTACCGCCGCTACGGAACGCTGCTGGAGTCGGTGAACGGGACCAACGAACCGATCACCGGCGGGACCGACGGGTACGGCGACTGCTATGCGCCGGCGCCAATGCATTGCCCCACCACCGGGCGCCCGTGGGTGCCGTGGTTCACGGGCACGGGTCACGTGTGGCCGCTGCTCAACGGTGAGCGGGGCGAGCAGGACCTGCAGACGCGCGACGCCGCTGGCGCATCGCAGAACCTGCTCGACATGGCGAACTTCGCCGGCGGGGTCGGCATGATCCCCGAGCAGGACTGGGATGAGGCCGACGTGCCGCCATCGCCGTTCGGGACCGACCCCACGACGGCCTCGATCGGATTCACCGACGGCAAGCCCGCCGGGTCGGCCGGAGAGATCACCTGGGTGGAGGCCGGCTTCGTCCGGCTCGCCCAGGACATCAGGTCCGGGCGGCTGCTGGAGCAGCCGGCCGTCGTACGCGACCGGTATCAGACCCACGGCGTTCCTCCCGCCGCGCCACTGACGGCGACCGTGACGCCCGCTGCCGGAGCGGTGACCGTGTCGGGCACCACCGCGCCGGGCGCGTCGGTGGTGGTGGCGGCCACCGCCTCGCCCACGGGCGCCACCGATCCCGGCGGCTCCGCGCACAGCCAGCCGGTGCCGACGGCGATCCGTCAGGTGACGGCCGGCCAGGACGGCTCGTTCACCGTGAGCGTGCCCGCGGCGGCCGGCAGCGACGTGGTCTCGGTGTGCACATCAGGGGGCGACGCGACCGGCCACTCCCAGCAGAGCGTCACCGTGACCGGGTAGCAGTGGGCTCGGGCCCGGGTGCGCATGTCGCCCGGGCCCGTGCGCCGCTGTCGGTAGGTTGTCGGCATGAAGATCGCCGACGCACGTGAGCAGTGGACGCCGGCGGGGGTCTACTGCAACACCGCCAGCTACGGGCTCCCGCCGCGGCCGGCCTGGGAGGCGCTGCAGGCCGCGCTGGCCGACTGGCAGGGCGGACGGACGAGCTGGGAACCGTGGGACGAGAGCACCGAAGCGGCGCGAGCGGCCTTCGCGCGGATCGTGGAGGTGGACAGCGCGCGCGTCGCCGTCGGCGCCACGGTCTCAGAGCTCGTCGGCTCGATCGTCACCGCGCTGCCCGCGGGGACGCGCGTGATCGTCCCCGACGTCGAGTTCGCCTCCAACCTCTTCCCCTACCTCGTCCAGAGCCGGCTCGACGTGCGCACGGTGCCCGTCGGCGAGGTGGCGGACGCGGTCGCCGAGGGCGCGGGCGCCGTCGCCTTCAGCGCGGTCCAGATGAGCACCGGGGAGGTCGCCGACCTCGACGCGGTCCTCGCTGCCGCCTCGGCGGTGGGGGCAACGACCATCTGCGACGCGACCCAGGCGGTGGGCTGGCTACCGATCGACGCGCGGCGCTTCGACGCTCTGGTGTGTGGCGCCTACAAGTGGCTGATGTCGCCGCGCGGCACGGCGTTTCTCGCCGTCTCGGACCGCCTCCTGGCCGACGCGGTGCCCCACAGCGCGGGCTGGTACGCCGGGGAGGTCGTCCACTCCAGCTACTTCGGCCCACCGTTGCGGCTCGCCCGCAACGCGCGCCGCCTCGACGTCTCGCCGGCGTGGTTCAGCTGGGTGGGCACGGCGCCGGCTCTCGCGCTGATCGAGGAGATCGGCGTGCCGGCGATCCATGATCACAACGTCGCCCTGGCCAACCGGTTTCGCGCCGGGTTGGGCATGGAGGCGAGCGACAGCGCGATCGTCTCCGCCGACGTGCCTGACGCCGCGGAAAGGCTGCAACAGGCCGGCATCGTCGCCGCGATGCGGGGCGGGCGACTGCGCACCTCCTGGCATGTCTACAACGAAGAGCGCGACGTGGACCGCGTGCTCGAAGCGCTCCTGAGCTGACGAGGCGCGACACGGCGCGGGTCGGGGCGGTCCGCCGCGGCCGCGAACCGCTGCCGGCGCTCGGACGTACCCCCGGACACCTGACCGACCAAGGGGGCACTCATGACATCCGATCGCGCGACCACCATCGCAAGCTCATCGCCGTACATCCTCGGCCGCAGCGCCGCAGAGCACGAGCGCCTGGCGCTCCAGGCCGCGCGGCTCACGCCAGGCACGGCCGCCCTGCTTGACCGGGTCGGCGTGGCCGCCGGGGCCAGCTGCCTCGACGTCGGCTGTGGCACCGGCGCGGTGATGGACCTGCTGGCCCAGCGCACCGGTCGCGCCGGGCGGATCGTCGGCATCGACCTCGACCGCGAGCTCGGCCGCCATACCGAGGCTCGGCTGCATGCCGCCGGCCATCGGCAGTGCCGCATCGTCGGCGGCGACGTGATGTCCGCCAGCTTCGCCGGCCACGAGCGCTTTGACCTCGTGTTCGGCCGCCTCGTCCTCATCCATGCCGACGATCCGGTGGCGCTCCTGCGCCGCATGTGGGAGCTGACCGCGCCCGGCGGCGTGCTGGTGGTCGAGGACTACGTGCTGCACGCGATCGCCTCCGAGCCGCCCACCTGGCTCTTTGAGGAGTTCCGGCGGGTGGTGGGCGGAGTCTTCGAGGAGCACCGCCGTCCGCTCGACGCCGGGCTGCGCCTGCCCCGCTGGTTCAGCGAGGCGGGGATCGGCGCGCCACAGGGCACGACCGTCACCGGCGCCGTGGAGACGGTTGGGGAGATCCGCTGGCAGCTCGAGGGCGTGTACCGCAGCACCCTCCCCCTCGCGCTGGAGAGCGGGCTGACCACGCCCTCCGACAGCGAGGCGTGGCTGGCCGAGCTCTCCGTCACCGACCCCGATCACACCGCCTTCGGTCCGATCATGATCGGTGCCTATGCGCGCCGGACGCGGTAGTGCATGTGGGTCAGGCCGGCCTCACCCTCGAGGATCCGCGCGCGCTCGAGCTCGACGTGCTCGGGGCCGAGATTGTCGAAGAGCCGGCGTCCCTGGCCCAGTAACACCGGGACGACCGAGATCTCGATTGCGTCCAGGACGCCCGCGGCCAGCGCCAGCTGGGTGACCCCGGCGCCGTGGACGAGCACGTCCTTGTCCCCCGCCGCCCGCTTGGCCTCGCCCATCGCGGTGCTGACGTCGTCGACGAAGGTGACCAGCGGCATCTTCTCCACCTCGGCGGGAGGCTCGCTGCGGCTGACGATGAAGATCGGCACCCCGTCGTGGTGGTCGCCGTCCCAGTAGCCGGCAGGCTCGACCGTCCCCCGTCCGGCGACGACCGCCCCGGTGGACATGAACTCGTCGACGACCTGGCGGTTGACCGGGCCGCCGGCCTCGTCGGCGAAGAGCCACTCGTGCAGCCGCCGTCCGCCGTCACCGAGGCCGTTGGCCGGTGTCTCGTTGGGCCCG
>DASXCN010000718.1:0-10419 GCA_036491155.1 Solirubrobacteraceae bacterium
CGGACCACCGTGGCCTTCCAGTTCGGGACCTCGACCGCCTACGGGCAGTCGACGCCGGCTCAGACGACTGGGCCCGACAACGCCGCCGATGCGTTCAGCGCGGCGCTGACCGGACTGCCGGCGGGCACCACCATCCACTACCGGGCGGTGGAAACCAGCGACTTCGGCACCCAGGCGGGCGCCGACCAGACGCTGACCACGCAGTCACCCCCGCCGCCGCCGCAGCCGGGCAAGGCGTCCGCCGGGCACGCTCGCGTGTCGGGGACGACGGCGTCGGTGCGGATCAGCTGCAAGGGCGACACCAGCTGCACCGTGTCGCTGAAGCTGACCGTCATCGAGACGTTCCGGGGCCACAAGCTCGTCGCGGTCAGTGCCCGCAAGGCCAAGCTGAAGCACAAGACGGTCGTGGTGGGCACCGCGAAGGCGACGGTCAAGGCCGGGCACACGCAGACCGTGCGGATCGGCCTCAACCGGACCGGGCGCAAGCTGCTGGCGGCTCGCCACCGGCTCACCGCCAAGCTGACCGTCACCCAGCGCATCGCCGGTAGGAACCGGACGATCTCGACGCAGAAGGTGACGTTCAAGGCGCCGCACAAGCACAAGAAGCACTAGAGCCCCAGTGGGGGCGCTACGCGGCCGGCGGCGTGGGGGCAGCCGGCCGCACTAGCGCCCCCGTCGGCTCCCGGCCCTCGAGCACCGCGGCGACCGCCTCGGCGGCCATCCGGTAAGGGGCGGGCCGGGACTGCGGGGAGTACCACGCCGCGTGGGGGTTGATGATCGTGCGCGGCCACCCCAGGGCCGGCTCGTCGGGCGCCGGGGGCTCCTCGGGGAGTACGTCGAGCGCGCAGCCGCCCAGCCGGCCCGCCCGTAGCGCCTCTCCCAGGGCCGCGTGGTCCACCAGCCCCGAGCGCGCACAGTTCACCAAGTACGCGTCGGGCCGCATCATGGCCAGCCGCTCGGCGTTGAGCAGCTCATGCGTGTCTTCGGTGAGCAGGGCATGGAGCGTCACCACGTCGGCAGCGGTCAGCAGCTCCTCGAGTCCCACGAGCTCCGCCGGGGCGGCAGCATCCGCCTGCACCACCGGATCGGACGCCAGCACGCGCATTCCCAGGGCGTGGGCCCGCCAGGCGACGGCGCGGCCGATCCGCCCCAGGCCGACGATGCCCATCACGGCGCCCACGATCCGCCGGCCGGGCGCATCGAGGTGGTCATAGCGCCCCGCGTGGACCGAGCGATCCAGCAGGGTCACGCCGCGCAACAGGTCCGCGGCGAAGGCGATCGCGGTCTCGGCGACTTCGTCGTCGCAGTAGCCAGGGCAGTGCGTGGCCCACGCGCCCGCTGCGGCGATGGCCGGCAGGTCGAGGTGGTCATAGCCGGTGGCCGTTGCCGCGACGATCCGCGCCGCGGGCAACCCCGTCAGTTCGGAAGCGCCGACGGGGACCTCGCTGCCGACGAGCACGCCGATGATGTCCTCGCCCGCCGGCAGCGCGTCGGCTCGCTGCACCTCGATCTCGGGATGACCGGCGAGGGCAGCACGCGCGGCTTCGACGTCGCCGACCTCGTCGATCAGGACCACACGCGCCACGGCGTGCTCAGGACGCCGGCATGGAGAAGGTGAACATGCGCGCGGCGTCGATTCGGGCGTACACCGGCGAGACGGCCTCCAGGAACTCCTGCTCCCAGCCTTTGCCGTAGATCGGGATGTAGACGTCCAGGACCGCCTGCCGGAAGCCGGCGTGCTCAGGGGCCGCGATGTCGATCGGCGCGGCGCGACCGTGCACCGTGACGGCCAGTTCCTCGCCGGGGAGATAGGTGGCCGAGACCTGGGGCCGGGCGCGGATGTGGCGAAAGCGCACTGAGTTGTCGGCCGAGCCGAAATGAAAGGCGCCGCGGAAGAAGATGCCGTCCACGGGTCCGGCGATGGGCCGGCAGTCGCGAGTGACCGTGGCCAGAGTGAGCAGGCACATGCCGGTCAGACGCTCGGAGACCTGCTCCGCGCTCAGGCGCCGCTCTGGATCGTGGATGGCGAGCAGGTGTGCGCCGGCTGCGGCGTAGCTTGAGTCAATGAGGGACTGCAGCGCGATCAGGTCCTCGGGCGTCTCGTGCACGCCGCCAGCAAATCACACCTCGAGGGCGCGCGTGCGGGCGCTGAGCGTCGCCACGACGAGACTGAGGACGGCGGCGATGACGAGCGCGACGTGAAGCCCGCCCACCAGCCGGCCGCCGGCGATCAGCGACCCGAACAGCGCCACCCCGATGACGCTGCCCGTCTGACGTGCGGTGTTGAGCGTCCCTGAGGCAATCCCCGAGCGCGAGCGGTCCACGCTGCCCAGCAACGAGGCGGTCATCAGTGGGACGATCAACCCCAGCCCGAAGCCGATCGCCGTGAGCTGCGCCACGATCGCGGGGAACGCGCTGTAGGGGCCGATGCCCTCCAGCGCCACCGCTCCGCCGGCCATGAGCAGCGCTCCGCCGGCGATCACCATGCGGGTGCTGAGCCGCTGGCCCAGGCCGCCCGCCACGGCGTTGGCGGCCATGATGGCCGCGGTCATCGGGGCAAAGGCCAATCCGGCCTGCAGCGCCGAGAAATGCTGGGCGCGCTGGAAGAAGAGGCTGAAGACGAAGATCAGGCCATAGAAGGCCACGTTGATGAGCAATCCGATCGTGGCGTTGACGCCGAACGCCTCGCAACGGAACATCCGCAGCGGGAGCATCGGCCGGGCACGCCGGGCCTCAACTGCGAGGAAGGCCACGCCGGCGGCCGCCGCCGCGCCATAGCCGGCCAGGACGGCCGCGGAGCCGAAGCCCTCGGACCCGCCCCTGATCGTCGCCGCAGCGAGCAGGGTCAGGCACAGGACCGCCGTGACCTGGCCCCACAGGTCGATGCCGCGATCGGGTGACCGGCTCGTCTCGTCGGCGAAGCGGGCCGTGAGGAGGATGCCGATCAGCCCGATGGGGGCGTTGATGAAGAAGATGGCGCGCCAGCCCAGGGTCGCGGTGAGGACCCCGCCGACGAGCGGCCCCGCCGACAGGGCGGCGCTGGCGCCCACAGCCCACCGGCCGATGGCCCGGCTGCGCTCGCCGGGCTCCGGGAAGGTGTGGTTGAGCAGGGTCAGCGAGCATGGCACGAGCAGCGCGGCGCCGGCACCCTGCAGGGCGCGCGCGCCGATCAGCACACCCAGCGTCGGGGCCAGCCCGCACATCGCCGACGCGGCGGTGAAGACCGAGAACCCGGCGATGAACACGCGCTTGGCCCCGATCCGGTCCCCGAGCGCCCCGGCGCTGAGGATGAGCGCGGCGAAAGCGACCGTGTAGGCGTTGACCACCCACTGCAGCGCGCTGACGTCGCCGCCGAGGGCGGCGCCGATCGGTCTGATGGCGACGTTGACGACACTGACGTCAAGCTGCACGACCGCGAAGCCGAGACTGGTGGCGGCCAGCGTCAGGCCGCGGCGATGGGAGTTGATCCAGGGCATGGAGATGACCGTAGGGGCGTAAATCTTCAACCCCAATTGAAACGTCGCAGCGCTACGGTTTGTGAGATGCTCGCCGACGCGGATCTCTCCACGGTCGCGGAACTCATGACCGCGCACCGCGCCACCATGCTCCTGGCGCTGCTCGGCGGACGCCCCCTCACCGCCGGCGAGCTGGCCGAGCGCGCCGGCATCTCGCCCTCGCTGGCCAGCTCCCATCTCGCCAAATTGCTCGACGGCGGCCTGGTGGCTGTGGAGCAGCGGGGCCGCCGGCGCCACTATCGGCTGGCCGACCGCCGCGTGGCGGAGGTCATCGAGGCGATGCTGACGATCGCCCCCGACCGGGCCGCCGCCGGCCTGCGCGAATCACGGCGCGGGGTCGCCCTGCGCGGGGCGCGCACATGCTACGACCACCTCGCCGGCGAGCTCGGCGTCGCCCTGACCGACAGCCTGGAGCGTCAGCGCCTTATCGAGACCGGCGATGGGGCCTTCGGCGTGACCGCAGCCGGGGAGCGGCGCCTGGAGTCGCTGGGGATCGAGGTGGACGCGCTGCGCCTCCAGCGCCGCGCCTTCGCCCGGCCGTGCCTGGACTGGACCGAGCGCCGCCCGCATCTCGCCGGGGCGGTCGGCGCCGCGATCGCCGAGCATGCGATGGCGCAGCAATGGGTGGCGCGCGTGGCGGGGACTCGCGCGCTGCGGGTGACGCCCGAGGGCCGCCGCGGGTTCCTGGAGCAGTTCGCCCTGAATCTGGCCGATAAGTAAACTTATAAGTTTACTTGGCTAGTGTCGGCCGGGCCACACGCTGCGGTGGGTCCTCGGCGGCGAGCGCGTCGAGGAGCTCGTACAGGGCGTCCAGCGCGTCGTCGCCGAGTTCGCCGCGAATCCGCGCCTCGATCCGCCGTGCCGCCTCACGCTGGGCGGCGGTGAACTCGATGGCGCGGCGTGTCGGCTTGACGATCTTCTCGCGACCGTCGGTCGCCGACTGCGAGAGGGTGACGTACCCGCGGTCGCGCATGCCGGCCACGATCTTGCTCGCGCCCTGACGGGTGATCCCGAGCTCGCGGCCGATCTGCGAGATCGTCACGTCGGCGGCGCCGATGCACAGCCGCAGCACGCGACGGTCAGGAAAGCCCCGGTCGCCGAAACCGGCAGCGGCCAGCTCGTGACCAAGTTGGCGGCGGTACCAGACCCACGCTTGTTGCAGTGCTCCGCCCACCCCTATCGGGCGCGCGCCTCTTGCGTCTCCATCGCCGACCATTGTTTCCTCGCTGAGACGCCTCAAGACGCCACAGCGTAATGGTGCCACCGCGAGTGGCGCCACGTGATCCCGGTGTTACGGCGCGTTCCCGGACTGACCTCCCGGCTGCGTGGCGTGATTGATTGCCTCGGCCACCTGGACGGGTGTGATCTGCCCATGAGTGACCGAGGCGCAGCGCTGACCGACCGTGCGGAGCGCCGGCGTGCGCAGGTTGACTCCGGCTCGGGTGATCATCTCAGTCGATAGCTGCCCGCTCGTGTCCGGATCGGGGAAGGTGGGAAATCCGTTGGCGCGCAGGCACCGTGCAAAGGCGATGAGTGCCTGGGTTCTGGCCTGGCGCTGCGCCGGCGTGCCGTCGGGCCCGCCGCCCCCCTTGGGGAGGATGTGATTGCACGCGGTCCGGGCGGTATTGAACGCGGGCTGTCCGGAGATCGAGGGGTTGATGCCGATCGCCACCGAGGTGCCGCCGGCGGAGGTCGTGACCTTCGGGTCCGGGAAGTTGGCGACTCCGTGGCTGCGCATGCAACGTGAGAACGCGAACGCGCTGGCGGGGCCCCCCTTCGCGGCTGCCGCCGCGCCCGAGAGCGAGGCAGATGATGGCGAGTTGCCCCCGCAGCCGGCAACGATCACAGTCACCGCGGCGGCGGCCCCGAAGGCGGCCAGGGCCCGACGGGGAGGTCGTGAAAAGATGGATAGCGTCGGTGTCATCACAGGCGTCCTTTGAGAGCCAATGGGTGGTGCGGTGAGTTGTAGAGATGGGGTGGTGACAACACGGTCACGGCAGCTGTGACCTCGCTGTTACGCGCGCTCCGACATGCTGTGGGGGTGAAACGATGAGGGTGCTGGTTGTGGAAGACCACCCGCGGCTGGCGACCGCGCTCGCGGAGGGACTGCGCCGGGAGGGCATGGCGATCGATCTCGCCTTTGACGGCACCGAGGCGCTGGCTCACGTCGCCGTCAACCGCTACGACGTGGTCGTGCTGGATCGCGACCTGCCCGGCGTTCCCGGCGACCAGGTCTGCCGCGCCCTCGTCGATCAGCGCTGCGAAACCCGCGTGTTGATGCTCACCGCGGCCAGTACGATCCGTGACAGGGTGGAGGGCCTGGAGCTCGGAGCCGACGATTACCTACCCAAGCCGTTTGACTTCACGGAGCTTGTGGCGCGCATCCGAGCGCTCGCCCGTCGCGCGGTCGCGCCGGTCCCCCCGACGCTGTCGTGTGCCGGCGTCACTCTGGACCCGTCCCGGCGCGCGGCGAGTCGTCACGGCCGGCCGCTGGAGCTCAGCCCCAAGGAGTTCGCCTTGCTGGAGTGCCTGCTCGCGGCCGACGGGCGCGTGGTCTCGAGCGAGGAGTTGCTCGAGCGCGTGTGGGACGAAACGACCAACCCGTTCACGGGGACGGTCAAGTCCACGATGAGCCGACTCCGAGCCAAGCTGGGCGAGCCCCCGGTCATCCACACTGTACGTGAGGGCGGCTACCGCGTCTGATGGCTCGGGTGTTGCGTGCCCTCTCGCCGCGGTCATGGCTGCGCTTGCCGCGGCGCACCGCGCGGCTGCGTCTCACCCTGCTCTTCACCGGAATGTTCCTGGGCCTGGGCACGGCCCTGGTCGTCGCCATCTACGTCCTCTCCTACAACGGCGATGTCGTGCACACCAAGGTCAGCGCGATCGCCGTCACCCCGGGGCCGGGGCCGGGCCAGGCATCGGTCACGCCCGTCGGCGCGCTGAAGTTGAAAGGGTCTGTGCCCCCGGGCACCACCTATCTCCCCGCGCACGAGAGCGCCGCCGAGCTGGCCAAGCCACTGGCGACGTACTGGCTGCTCCTCGTGGTGACCGCCATCGCCTCGGCGCTCCTGGGCTGGCTCGCTGCGGGGCGGGTGTTGCGCCCGCTGGGACAGATGGCCGACACGGCGCGCACGATCTCGGCGGGGAATCTCGGCCGCCGGCTGGCGCTCACCGGACCCGACGATGAGTTCAAGCGCCTGGGCGACACCCTGGACGATCTGCTGGCGCGGTTGGAGGCGTCCTTCGATGCCCAGCGTCGCTTCGTCGCCAACGCGTCACACGAGCTGCGCACGCCGCTCACCGTCGAGCGGACGCTGCTTCAGGTGGCGCTGGCCGATCCCAACGCCACCGAGGCGAGCCTGCGGGCGACCCTGGAGGAGCTCCTGGCCTGCGGCCGCGAGCACGAGCGCCTGCTCGAGTCGCTGCTCACCCTGGCCTCGAGCGAACGGGGCGTTCAGCACCGTGAACCGATCGACCTGGCGCGCGTCGCCGGCCACGTGCTCAGCGCCCCGCGGCCCGACCTGGAGCGCGACGGCCTCGAGCTGGACACGACGCTCGAGCCGGCGGCGGTGGCGGGGGACCCCGCGCTGATCGAGCGGCTGATGGCCAACCTCGTCGACAATGCGGTGCGCTACAACCGCCGCGGGGGACGGGTGCAGGTGCGCACCGGCGCGGTGAACGGGCACGCCGTCGTGGAGGTGACCAACACGGGGCCCGTGGTGGCGCCCGAGGAGACCGACCGGCTGTTTGAGCCTTTCCAGCGCCTCGGCGGTGGGCGGGCCGCCGCCGCCGACGGGCACCACGGCCTCGGCCTCTCGATCGTGCGGGCGATCGCGGCCGCGCACGAGGCGACGATCGAGGCCACGCCGCAGCCCTCGGGGGGCCTGGCGGTCACCATCCGCTTCGCCCCGGTCGACGGCCAGGCGTCGGAGCCGCTCGCTCTCTCGCAGAGGGTTTGACCGCTCCCGCGGGCGGTGGTATAGCTAGCCGACAACGGGGATGACCACCCGGCACGGGATCGGAGGGATCAGGGGACATGGGTGTGCCAAGCGCGGCCACGGCGCCGCAGGCCAGTGCGGCGACTGCGCCGCTCGTACGCAGGAACATCTGGACGCTGCCCAGCGGCGACCGGACGGTGCAGGAATACGCGCAGGCCGTCGCCATCATGCAGGGGCGGCTGGCCAGCGACCCGACGAGCTGGACCTACCAGGCGGCGATGCACGGCACGCATGCGCGGTCGGTGCAGGCGTTATGGAACGGCTGTCAGCACGGGACATGGTTCTTCGTCGCCTGGCACCGGTTGTTCATCTACTACTTCGAGCAGATCGTCCGGGCGGCGGTGGTGTCGGCCGGTGGCTCCGCGGAGTGGTGTCTGCCGTTCTGGGACTATGGCGCCGGAGGGCAGCAGGCGACGCTGCCGACGGCGTTTCGCAGCCAGACCGTGAATGGACACCCCAACCCGCTGTTCGAGTCCGCACGGGCCTCCGGGATCAACTCCGGCCTGGCGTTGCCGCCGCCGGTGGCCTCGGCGGCGAAGGCGCTGCGGGCCGGCCGCTTCACCGGCGCCAGCCAGTTCGGCGGCGGGCGGACCGCGGTGGCGCAGTTCTCCAACAGCACCGGCGAGCTCGAGGCACAGCCCCACAACGTCGTGCACGACGTAGTGGGGGGCAACGGCGGCCTCATGGCCGACCCGGACGCGGCGGCGGCGGATCCCATCTTCTGGGTCCACCACGCCAACATCGACAGGCTCTGGTTCATCTGGAGCGGGACGCCGCACCGCACCAACCCCACCGACCCGCGTTGGACGGGCCAGAAGTTCAGCTTCTTCGACGCCCACGGCCACCGTGTCACCAAGACGCCGGCGGACGTCCTGGACATCGTCGGCCAGCTGGGATACACGTATGAGGTCGCACCCCCGGCGGCGGGCGGGCCTCCGTCCCCTCCGCCGGCGCCGACTCCGGAGGATGCCGTGATCGCACCCGAGCCCCCCGAGAGCGAGCCCGAGCTCGTCGGCGCGTCCGCGACGCCCGTGCGCCTGGTCGGCGGTCCGGCGTCGGTGTCGCTCCAGATCGACTCGCAGGCCCATGCCGCGGCGCTCGCCGCGACCGGGGCCACCGCCCCGCAGCGCATCCTGCTCGGTGTCGAGGACATCGAAGCCGAGCGCAACCCGGGGACCGTCTACGGGATCTACCTCAACCTGCCCGCCGACGCCTCCGCAGACGTGGCCGAGGCCCACCATGCCGGCAACGTCTCGTTCTTTGGCGTCGAACGCGCGCGCAACCCGCGCGGCGACGAACCCGCCCACAGCCTGCGAGTGGTGCACGACATCACCGAGCTGACCAAGACCCTCGCCGCCCAGGGCCAGTGGGACGGGCGGGACGTGCAGGTCACCTTCCGGCCGCTCGGATTGGTCCCGCCCGACCAGCCTGAGCTCGGACACGCCCTGCCTGACGCCGTGACGGACGCGGACCCGCCGGTCACGATCGGCCGCGTGGCGATCTTCTACGACTGATGCCGGCACTCCGTGCAGCCGCCGGGTCCCTGTGGTGGCGGCCGGCGGCGTGCCCGCGCGAGCGGGCGGTCATCGCGGCTCTACTGGCGGTGATCGCCGGCACCTGGGTCGCCCTGGTGGCCATAGCGGCGGGCAGTGCGGGCGGCTCTGGGATGGCCGGGATGCCGGGGATGAGCGGGATGGCCGGGATGGCGGGGATGAGCGAGATGGCCGGGATGGCCGGGATGTCCTCCGCGGGCGCCTCCACCACCACGCCGTCCACTCACCACGCTCTCTTGTTCGGCGGCCTCACCGTCGCCGGTGTCGCCATGTGGGCGCTGATGATCGTGGCCATGATGCTGCCCAGCGCGCTGCCCGCCGTCCGGCACGTTGCCGCCAACAGCCTGCGAGCCCGCCGCCCGCGCGCGATGGCCACGTTTGCGGCGGTCTACGTGCTGGTCTGGGTGGCGTTCGGCGTGCTCATTCTGGCGGTCTCGCCCGCGTGGTCGGCGCTGGACGGCGCCGTGGTGGCCGCGGGCGCGCTCGCCGTGGCGGCTGCCTGGCAGCTGTCGGCGCCCAAGCGCCGGGCCCTGCGCGACTGCCACCGGCCCACGCCGCTGCCGCCGGCGGGCCGCCGTGCCACCGCCGGCGTCATGCGCTTCGCCCTGCGCAACGGCACCGCCTGCGTGCGCTCGTGCTGGGCGATGATGCTGGCCATGTCGGTGGCGGCTACGGCCACGACGTTCTGGATGCTCGCCATCACCGGGCTGGTGCTGGTGGAGAAGCTTGCGCCCCGGCCGCGCCAGGCGACGCGCGCGGGCGCCCTCGTCCTGGCCGCGGGCTCGCTCGCCGTCGCCGCGAGCGCGCTCATCTCCTAACCTACGACGAAGGGGGATCGTCATGCCCACTCCCGCCACGATTCAGGAAGGCGCGACGGGCGCCACCGTGAGATGGCTGCAGTACCTGCTCGTCCGCCGCACGTTGAGCTTTACCGACATCGACGGCGTGTTTGGCCCGAAGACCAAGCATGGCGTCGAGGAGTTCCAGCAGTCAGCGCACCTCACTGTCGACGGTATCGTCGGCCCCGCCACCTGGGGCGCGCTCGGCGGTGACGGCCCCGAGCCGCCGACGCTGAGCGAGGGCTCACGCGGCGGCGTCGTGGACAAGCTCCAGACCGTGCTCAACGAGGGCCGCGGCGAGTTCGCGCCCAGCTCCAATCCCGTCCTTGCCGTCGACGGCATCTTCGGTCCGCACACAGCGACCGCGGTCAAGGGCGCTCAACACGAGGCCGGCATCACCGCGGACGGGATCGTGGGCCTGCAGACGTGGGCGCTTCCGGTGCACGCCGCCGGCGAGGTGATCGCGGATCTCTGCGGCGTCCCGGGCCCCGGAGGCTCGTAGCCGGCCGCGGGG
>DASXCN010000719.1:0-19111 GCA_036491155.1 Solirubrobacteraceae bacterium
TCTTCGGCGGCACCTCCTCGAGCCGGCTGTTTCAGGAGGTCCGCGAGCGCCGGGGCCTGGCCTACTCGGTGTACTCGTTCACCAGCGCCTACTCCGACACCGGCCAGGTCGGCCTCTACGTGGGCACCCGCGCCGACAACCTCGTCCAGGCGCTGGGCGTGGTGGGGACCGAGCTCGAGCGCTTCCGCGCCGAGCCGGCCACCGAGGACGAGCTTCACCGCGCCAAGGAGAACCTCAAGGGACGCGTCGTGCTCGCCCTGGAGTCCACCGGGGCGCGGATGAACCGCCTGGGCTCGGAGATCCTGGCCGAGTCG
The DNA here is from genome assembly GCA_036491155.1 of Solirubrobacteraceae bacterium. GTDB lineage: Bacteria > Actinomycetota > Thermoleophilia > Solirubrobacterales > Solirubrobacteraceae > Palsa-465. The sequence goes on from DASXCN010000719.1 coordinate 315, forward strand.
CCGCTGATGGCCCTCGACGAGGTCGTGGAGCGCATCGACGCGGTGACGCTGTCCGATCTCGTCGCGTTGACCGAGGAGCTGTGGCCTCCCGAGCGGCTGTCGGCGGCCGGGATCGGGCCCGACGCCGAGCGCTTCGACGAGGCGCTGCGCGCCGTGGCGCCGGAGCTGGCCGAGATTCCGGTCGGCTGAGTGGCAGGGTCAGTGATCAGGGTCGCCGTGACGGGCGCCGCCGGGCGGATGGGCTCGACGGTGTGCGCGGCCGTGGAGGGCGCGGAGGACATGGAGCTCGTCGCCCAGGCCGACCCGGCCCTCGGAATGTCCCTGGAGGACGCCCTCTCGACCGCCCCCGACGTGCTGGTGGACTTCACCATCCCCACCACGGCGCTGGCCAACGCGCGCCAAGCGGTGGCCGCCGGCGTCCACGTGGTCATCGGGACGACCGGCTTTGACGCGGCCGAGCTCGACGATCTGCGCGGCGCCAAGGCCAACGTCTTCGTGGCCCCCAACTTCGCCATCGGGGCGGTGCTGATGATGCGCTTTGCCGTCGAGGCTGCCCGCCACATGGCTCGCGCCGAGATCATCGAACTGCACCATGACGGCAAGGTCGACGCGCCCAGTGGCACCGCCGCGCGGACGGCCGCACTGATGCGCGATTCCGGCGGGGCCGACGTGCCGATCCACTCCGTGCGTCTCCCGGGGCTGGTGGCCCACCAGGAGGTGATCCTCGGCGACGTGGGGCAGACGCTGACCATCCGCCACGACTCGGTCGACCGGGTGTCGTTCATGCCCGGCGTCCTGCTGGCCGTGCGCCGCGTGGCCGCGCTCGCCGAGTCGCCGACGGTCGGCCTCGAGAAATTGTTGGACTAGCACCGCTCGCCCGCCAGGACGTTTCGGGCCCCCGGCGTTGCGGAAAGGATGCGGGCATGTCCGGACCGGGCCCGTCCTTTCGCTCCAGCCTGCTCCCGATGGTGCTGGCCGACGACGAGCGCCACTACGTCGCTGCCAACCCCGCCGCCTGCCTGCTGCTGCGGTTGCCCGAGGAGGCCATCCTGCGGTTGCGGGTGGACGACCTCACGCCGGTCGAGGCGCGTCAGCAGATGGACGAGCTGTGGGCGGCGTTCCTGAGCGAGGGCACCCAGCGGGGGTCCTTCGAGATGCAGATGCCCGACGGGCCGCGCTTGGCCGTCGAGTACAGCGCCACCGCCCACGTCGAGCAGGGCCGGCACCTCTCGATCCTCATGTTCCCGCCCACCGCCGGCGACGTGGAGCAGGACCCGGGGCGCGCGGCGGGCACCGACCTCCTCACCGACCGCGAGCGCGAGGTGCTCAACCGGGTGGCGATGGGCATGGGGAGCACGTGGATCGCCTCCACGCTCGGCGTCTCCACCTCCACGGTCGAGACCCACGTCCGCCACTGCCTGCGCAAGCTCCACGCGCGCAACCGGGCCCACGCCATCGCCCTGGGCGTGCGCCGCGGCGAGATCCGCCTGGACCTGGGCGACGACACCCGCTGACCGCACCGGCCCCGCCCGGACCACGTCCACGATTTTGGGGATGGACTTCCCCACGGCCGCAGCGGACAATGGTCGGCGTGGGGCGGCACATAGCGATCAACGCGGGCGAGTTCCCAGAGCCGTTCTTCTCCGAGCCGGCCGCCGACTTCGACGTGGTCAGCGTCAGTCGCAACGACGAGGTGATCGTCGCGCTGCGCGGAGAGGTCGACCTGGCCACCGCGCCCCTGCTCGAGCGCGAGCTGGCGCTCGACCCCGTCCGCGACGCACGCGCGGTCCTCGTCGACCTCGAGCGGGTCGCCTTCATGGACCTCACCGGGCTACGCCCGCTGCTGTCGCTCGTCATGGCGACGCGCCCCGGCCATCGCGTGACCATCACCGCGGGGCCGCCGCCCGTCCAGCGACTGCTGCAGCTCAGCGGGCTGCGCCGCCACTTCACCGTGGTCGCGCCGCACTGGCTGTAGGCCAGGCGGCTCGCCGGTCCAGAGGGCCGTAGGCTCGCGACCCGGCGGGTCCGGGCCCACCGCCGGCGTCAGCCGTCTCGGACCGTGGCCGTCGAGATCGCCGCGCGCGCCAGACCGACGTACCAGTTGGCGACGTCCTGGCGCGGGACCTCGGGCTTCTTCAGCCACCAATTGGCCAGCGCCTCGCCGGCGCCGACGATCGCCTCGGCCACACCCTCGGAGGCGGGCGGGCGCAGGCCCGCCCACGACGGCTCGCCCTCACCCTCGCTCTCCAGCATCTGCCGGACCTCGCCCACAACGTCGGCGCGCAGCTCGCCGACCTGCTCAGCCAGCGGGCGGCGGGCATTGAGCTCGTGAAAGAGCACGGTCCAGCCGTCGCTGTGCTCCTGCACGAAGGCCAGGAATTCGTCGATCACCGCACGGAGACGTCCCGCGGATCCGGCGCCGCGATCGGCGCCCACGAGTCGCTGCACGAGCTCGCCACCCGTGCGCTCGATGTAGGCGAGGTACAGGCCCTCCTTGGAGCCGAAGTACGCATAGAGCATCGGTTTGGACACTCCGGCCAGCGCGGCGATGCGGTCCATGGAGGCACGCTCGTAGCCGCTGTCGGCGAAGACCTGACCGGCGACGCGGAGGATCAGTTGCTCACGCACGGAGCGCGGCATGCCCTGGGTTCCCGCCCGGGTCCGGCCGCGGCCAGCTGATGTGGCCTCAGGTTGGGACAAACCGGGTAGGAATCTACTGAAACGGATATTACCTTTGAGTAGGTAGGTATGCCCGAACGCGGAGCCAGACCGAACGTTCATCCCATCCAGCGCCGGATCCTCGACGGGCTGGCGGCGCTCAGCTCGCCGCTGCTCATCGACGACTACCTGGAGCTGATCAACCCGCTGTGGTCCACGCGGGAGCTGCGCGGGCGCATCGAGTCGGTCGACCATGAGACCCGGGACGCCGCCACCGTCCTCATCAAGCCCGGCTATCGCTGGGGCGGCCACGAGCCGGGCCAATACCTGCGGATCGGCCTGGACATCGAGGGCGTGCGCCACTGGCGTGCCTACTCGCTGACCTCGGACCCCCAGCGCCAGGACGGGCTCATCTCGATCACGGTCAAGAACGTCGAGGACGGCAAGGTCTCGCCCTACCTGGTGCGGCGCGGACGCCCCGGCACGATCGTGTCGCTGGGCGGGGTGGAGGGGGAGTTCGTGTTGCCCGACCGCCTCCCCGGCAAGCTGCTCTTCATCAGCGCGGGCAGCGGGATCACGCCGATCATGAGCATGCTGCGCCACCTCGACCAGAGCGGCGAGCTCGGCGACGCCGCGCTGCTGCACTCCGCGCGGCGCACCGACGAGGTCATCTTCGGCCCTGAGCTGCGTGCGCTGGCCGGCCGCCACGAGCGCTTTGTGCTGCACGAGCAGCTCACCGCCGACAACGGGCGTATGGGCCCGGCCGACCTCGACCGCCTGTGCCCGGACTGGCCTGAGCGCGAGATGTTCATCTCCGGGCCCAACGAGATGCTCGAGGACTTCACCAGCCATTACGAGCAGGCAGGGGCGAGCGAGCGCCTGCACATGGAGCGCTTCCAGCCCAAGCTCGGCCTCGGCGACGGGGAGGAGGGCGAGGGCGGGACCATCACCTTCGTCGTCTCAGAAACCCAAGCCGAATCCGACGGCAGCCAGCCCATCCTGGTCGCCGGCGAGGAGGCGGGCCTTGACCTGCCCTACGGATGCCGCGAGGGCATCTGCCACACATGCGTGGGCGAGCTGCGCTCCGGCCGCGTCCGCGACCTACGCAACGGCAAGGTCCACGGTGAGGAGGGCGAGGTCATCCGCACCTGCATCCACGCCCCCGAGGGCCCCGTGGAGATCGAGCTGTAGAGCCTTGACAACTGGACCCGACCCCCAAGGAGGAGAACTCATGACCGCGACCGCCGCGCACAACGGCCACGGCCCGTCCGGCTCAGCCCCTGACGCCGCCGCGTCCCAGAACCCGATGCACCGGCTGACCGGAGAGCAGATCGAGGCACTCGGGCGGGAGTTCGACGAGCTGCATGAGCAGGTCAAGGCCGACCTCGGCGACCGCGACGCCAAGTACATCCGCTCGATGATCGCCTTTCAGCGACGGCTTGCCCTGATCGGCCGCGTCGAGCTGATCGCCTCGCGGTGGCGCGCGCCGTGGATCATCGGCGCCTCCACGCTCGGGATGGCCAAGATCCTCGAGAACATGGAGATCGGCCACAACGTCCTGCACGGCCAATGGGACTGGATGAACGACCCGGTGATCAACTCCCGCGCCTGGGACTGGGACACCGCCTCGCCCTCGGACGCCTGGCGCCACTCCCACAACTTCATCCACCACACCTACACCAACATCCTGGGCAAGGACCGCGACCTCGGCTATGAGGTCATGCGCATCGACCCCGAGCAGGGCTGGCACCCGATCTACCTGCTTCAGCCGATCTACAACGTCATCCTGGCGATGCTGTTCGAGTGGGGCGTAGCCGTCCATGACCTCAACTTCGAGGCGATCCGCCACGGCGAGAAGGACCCCAAGCAGCTGCGCAAGGAGCTCAAGGGGATCGGCAAGAAGGCCCGGGCCCAGATCACCAAGGACTACATCGCGTGGCCGCTCATCAGCGGTCTGGTCATGACTGCGATCGAGGCCGGAGTGATCGCCGCCAAGTCCCGCGACGAAAGCCGCGCCCAGGGCCTTTCACGCAAGGCGCGCCGGGCGCTGCGCCGCGCCGCCCGCCAGGACGGGGGCCGTGACGGCATGTTCTCGCAGCTGATCGCCCGCCGCTCGTTCCGGGAGCCGTTCATGCGGACGCTCAGCGCCGACGTCGTGGCCAACCTCATCCGCAACGTGTGGTCCTACGCGATCATCTTCTGCGGCCACTTCCCCGACCAGACGTTCACCTTCACCCAGGAGGAGACCTCCGACGAGACCCGCGGCGGCTGGTATGTCCGCCAGCTCCTCGGCGCCGCCAACATCGACGGCGGCCCGCTGTTTCACGTGATCAGCGGCAACCTCGGCTACCAAGTGGAGCACCACCTGTTCCCCGACATGCCGAGCACCCGCTACGGCGAGATCGCCCCCAAGGTGCGCGAGATCTGCGAGCGCTACGAGCTGCCCTACAACTCCGGCCCGTTCCACCAGCAGCTCGGGATGGTCCAGCGCACGATCCTGCGCCTGGCCTTCCCCGGTGGCAAGGTGCGACCCAAGCCGGGTCCCTACCACGGGCCGCGGGTGCGCGGCAGCGGGGAGCAGGTGGCCGCCTAACCGATGGCTAACAACTCCAGGCGGTTGCCGAACGGGTCGGCGGTGAAGAACCGTCGCACCCCCGGCAGCCTGGAGTCCCACACCACCGGGGCACCGACCGCCGCCAGCCGCCGGGCCAGCATCTCCAGCCGCGCGACCGTCCCGATGCGCAAGCCGGGATGGGCCCTGACCGCCGGGCTGAAATCGTCGGCGACGCCGACGTGTAGCTGCGCGCCGGCGGCCAGCTTGAACCACGCCCCGCCGCGCCCGGCGAGCCCGGCGGGCTTCTCGATCTCCACCAAGCCCAGCATCTCGCCGTAGAAACGACGCGCCTGCAGCTCGCAGCCCGCGGGGGCGGCCATCTGGACGTGATCGAGCATGGGCAGTGCGTCCTCGTCGGGACTCAACGGTTTGACCTCCGATACGGTTGCGAGCCCATGCCGATCGACGTGAGACCCGTCAGCGGCTTCAGCGACCTGCGGGAGTTTGTCGCGTTGCCGTTCGCCCTGCACGCCGGGACCACGTGGATCCCGCCGCTCAAGCTCGAGCGCTACGCGTTCTTGACGCGCGGGCTGAACTCGTTCTTCACTCACGGCGAGGCTCGGTATTTCCTGGCTCGGCGCGACGGCCGCGTGGTGGGCCGGGTCACCGCCCAGATCGACTTCGCATTCAACCAGTTTCATGGCAGCCGCTGGGGGATGTTCGGCTTTCTGGAGTTCGAGGACGACCAGGAGATCGTCGATGCGTTGCTCGCCGAGGCCGAGACCTGGTGTCGCTCGCGCGGCTGTGACCGCATGGTCGGGCCGATGTGCTTTCAGATCAACGACGAGGCCGGCGTGTTGATTGAGGGCTTCGAGCGCGAGCCGCTCATCCGGGAGCCGTGGAACCCGCCCTACTACCAGGGTCGCTGCGAGGCCGCCCCGGGGCTGATCAAGGCGATGGACCTGTTTGGCTGGGACCTGTCGATCGACGACCGGGCGCGGATGAACCCGATCCTGCCCAAGGTCGCCGAGCGCGCCCACACTCGCCACGGCATCACCATCCGCCACATGACGCGGCGCCATCTGCGCCGCGACATGGACGAGTTCGCGAAGGTCTACAACGCCGCCTGGTCACACAACTGGGGCTTCGTGCCCTACTCCAAGGCCGACCTGGACGCCTACACCCTCGACATGCAACTGGTGTTCTCCCGCGACTGGTTCATGATCGCCGAGCAGGAGGGCAAGACGGTGGCGATGGTGATCACCATCCCCGACATCCACCAGGTCTACAAGAAGATGCGGGGTCGGCTGCTGCCCCTCGGCTGGCTGTACTACCTCATGCGCGACCGGATCATCGATCGCGTGCGGGTCGGGTTCCTGGGCGTGCTGCCGGAGTACCAGCACACCGGGGTTGCCGCGGCGCTCTATCTGGAGCTCTTCGACGTCGGGGCTCGCGCCCGCCAGAACCACGGGGAGGCGAGCTTCATCCTCGAGGTCAACAGCTCCATGAACCGCGGGTTGGAGGCGATGGGGGGCCGTATGGTCAAGCGCTGGCGCGTCTACGAACGGCTGCTGGAGCCCGACGCCGAGCCCTCGGCGCCGGCTGCCGCGCAGCCGGCGGCGGGCTGACCCGCCTCCACCCCTGCGATAATGGCGCGCATGGCGGCGAACCTGGGCACGATCCTGACCGCAATGGTCACCCCCTTCGACGAGCGCGGCGCGCTCGACGAAGACGCGGCGGTGCGCCTCGCACACCACCTCGTCGATCACGGCTCCGACGGCCTGGTCATCTGCGGCACCACAGGCGAGGCATCGACCCTCGATGACGCCGAGCACCTACGGATGATCGAGCTCGTCGCCACCGAGATGCGCGACACGTGCACGGTCATCGCGGGCGTCGGCTCCAACGACACCCGCCACGCGGTCATGCTCACGGAGCGCGCCAGCGCGCTACCGGTCGACGGCCTGCTTCACGTCAACCCGTACTACAGCCGGCCCAGCCGCCGTGGCATCATCGCCCACTACCGGGAGATCGTCCGCGCCACCGATCGGCCGATCCTGGTCTACAACATCCCGCAGCGCACCGGCTCTGACATGCCCAACGACCTGCTGGCCGAATTGGCGCAGCTGGAGAACATCGCCGGCGTCAAGCAGGCCAACCACGCCAACCTGGACCACGTGGACGGGATGGTGATCTACGCCGGCAACGACGACATGCTGGTCGACGTGCTGGAGATGGGCGAGGCCGGTGGAATCCTGACGGGCAGCCACATCCTCGGCGACGAGATGCGCCGCATGGCCGACGAGCCGGAGAGCCGGCGCGAGATCGATGCCGGCCTGCATGACGTCTACCGGGACATGGGAATCGCACCCGCGGCGTGCAGCAACAAGGCGGCGCTGAACATGATCGGCGTGCCGGTCGGCAAGCCCCGGCTGCCCTACGTCGAGCTCGATGCCGACGAGCAGGCGGTCGTCCGCGCGATGCTGGAGCGCCACGGCATGCTCGCCGCCGCGGCATGACCGCACTGAAGTGACTGCGTGAGTAGCAAGATTCGGGTCCTGCCGCTCGGCGGCCTGGGCGAGATCGGCAAGAACATGACGGTGGTCGAGTACGAGGACCGCATCGTCGTCGTCGACACGGGCCTGCGCTTCCCCACCGCCGACATGCTCGGTATCGATCTCGTCCTGCCGGATTTCGCCTACCTGCGCGAGCGGGCCGACGACATCGAGGCGATCGTCATCACCCACGGCCACGAGGATCACCTCGGCGCGCTGCCGTGGGTCCTGCGCGAGCTCGACAGCGGGAACGGGATTCCGGTCCTGGGCGGGCCGCTGACCATCGCCATGGCCCGCTCCAAGCTCGACGAGCACCACCTGCGCGACGTGGACCTCGAGGACGTGGCCGCCGGCGAGCAGGTCGACCTGGGGCCGTTCTCGATCGAGCTCGTCCACATGACGCACTCGATCCCCGACTCGTGCGCCGTGGCCGTCGGCACCGAACTGGGCACGGTGCTGCTCACCGGCGACTACAAGTTCGACCAGACGCCCGTGGACGGGCCGCCGGCCGACGTCTCGCGCCTGGCCGAGCTCGGCTCAGAGGGGGTGCTCCTGCTCTGTGGCGACTCCACCAACGCCGACCGCCCGGGCTTCTCGCCCTCCGAGCGCACCGTCGGGCCTCATCTGGAGGAGGTCTTCAGCCGCGCCGAGGGGCGGATCGTGGTCACCAGCTTCGCCTCCAACATCCACCGCGTCCAGCAGGTCATCGACGCGGCCGCCGCGCTGGGGCGCAAGGTCGCGCTGGTGGGACGCTCGATGCGCAAGAACGTCAACATCGGGCGGTCACTCGGGCATATCGAGGTCCCCGAAGGGATGATGATCCAGCCCCACGAGGTCGAGGACTGGCCTGATCACCGCATCGTCGTGATCTCCACCGGCTCCCAGGGCGAGCCCCTGTCGGCGCTGCGGCGCATGGCCTACAACGACCACCGCCAGATCACCCTGCGCAGCGGCGACACCGTGGTCTTCTCGGCCACCCCGATCCCGGGCAACGAGCGCGCGGTCAACGAGACCGTGGACCGCCTCTACCACATAGGCTGCAACGTGATCACCCCGCGCGAGGCACCCATCCACGCCTCGGGCCACGGCTTCGTCGAGGAGCTCAAGCTCATGCTCAACCTCGTGCGCCCGCGCTACGTCATGCCGATCCACGGCGACCACAAGCGCATCCACCTGCACGCGCAGCTCGCCGACGCAGTCGGGATCGACCCTGACGCGGTGTTCAGACTCGAGAACGGGCTGCCGCTGGAGATCGACGCCTCCGGGGCCACCATCGGCGAGCGCCAGGCCGCCGGGATGATCTTCGTCGACGGCGTCGACATCGGGGATCCGGCCGATGTCGCGCTGCGCGACCGGCGCATGCTGTCGGCCGACGGGATCTTCATCGTCGTCGCCACCGTGTCTGAGCAGAGCGGCGAGTCGGTGGTCCCGCCCGAGGTCATCTTCCGCGGGGTCCCCTTCATCGAGCAGGCCGACGAGCTCGTCTCCGACATCCGCGAGGAGGTGGAGCGCTCGCTCGCCGTGGCTGCGCAGGAGGGCGTGCGAGAGATCGACCTGCTCCAGCAGTCCCTGCACGACGACCTGGCGACGTTCGTCTACGAGCGGCTGCGCCGGCGCCCGATGGTCCTGCCGGTCGTCGTCGAGGTCTGAACCGCGCCATTCTCCGCGGCCTCGGCGACCGCCGCGGGCGCCACCGGGACGTGCGGCGTCGGGATCCGGATGACGAAGCGTGTGCCCACGCCGCTCTCAGGCCTCTCCAGCTCGACGGTCCCCCCGTGGGACTGGGCCACCGAACGGACGATGGCCAGCCCCAGCCCCGAGCCCCTGGCGCCGTCGCGGCCGCCGCGGACGAAGCGTTCGAACACGCGTTGGGAGAGTTCGGCGGGGATCCCCGGGCCGGAGTCCTGCACGGTGAGGATCGCCGCGCCGTCACGGGCCTCAGTGGCGGCCTCCACGCGCGTGCCGGGCGGGGTGTGTCGGACGGCGTTCTCCAGCAGGTTGAGTACGAGCCGGTGCAGCTCGTCGCGCACCCCGTCCACCATCGCCGGCTGCGCGTCGATCGACAGGCCGTGACGCTCGGCCATCGGGCCGAGCTCCGCGGTGGCCTCGATGAGGACATCAGCGAGGTCGGTGGGGCGGTGAGGCTGCACCCGGCGCGCGTCGGCGCGCGCCAGCAGGAGCAGGTCGCCCACCAGCCGGCGCATCCGCCGCGTGGAGCGCAACGCCGCCTCAGCGGTTTCGGCCTGCTCGCCGCTGAGCTCCTCGGTGAGGAGGTCGAGGTTGGCCAGCACGCTGGTCAGCGGCGTGCGCAGCTCGTGCGAGGCGTCGGCAACGAACTCCCGCTGGCGGTCGAGCATGGTCTGGGTATCCGTGCGCGCGGCGTCCAGCGCGGCGAGCATTCCGCTCAGCGTGCGCGCCAGCTCGGCGATCTCGTCCTCGGCCTCGGGCGTCGGCATCGCGCGAGCGGGGTCCCGGGTGCGCTCGATCACACGCGCGGCGTCGGTGAGCTCGACGATCGGTCGCATCGCTCGCTGGGAGACGAAGAGCCCGGCCAGCATGGCCAGGACGGTGCCGCCGAGGACGCCGAGGAGCAGGAAGGCCTCGACGCGGGCTAGGGTGTGGTCGACGTTGGAGAGCGGCAGCGCGTACAGCAGCGTGACGGTGCCGCTGGGCTTGACGGTCAGCTGCTTGGCGGCCACGCGGTACCCCGACTCCTCGAAGTAGCCCGAGGTCTGGGACGGCGGGGCGGCGAACAGGCCATTGGGCGGAGTGAGCTTGCTGCGCGGGCCGGCGTAGTCGTCCTGCGTGGCGAGCAGGATGCCGTCGCTGTCGTCGAAGATGCGGATCTGGGCACGGTCGCCGATGGCGAACTCGCTCAGCGAGAGGGCGTCCTGCAGGTCCAGATACTGACCGTTGAAGCTCAATGTGGGGCCGATCGCCTGCGCGATGCGGCCGATCGCGGCGCCCTGGGAGTCGTTGAACTGGGTGCGCACCTGCCGGCTCGCGAGCACGCCGACGATGGCGGCGAAGCTGGCCAGGATGACGAAGGTCAGAGCCGCCGAGCCGCCGGCCAGCCGCCAGCGGATCGGGACCCGCCTATACCCGGAGTACGTACCCTGCGCCGCGGATCGTATGGAGGAGCCGAGGCTCGCCACCCGATTCCAGCTTTCGTCGTAGGTTGGACACGAACACCTCGATTGTGTTCGTCATCGAGAACGGGTCATACCCCCACACCTCATCGAGCAGGCGCTGCCGGGAGATGACGATCCGCTCGTTGCGCATCAGGTATTCCAGCAGCTCGAACTCCCGCTGGGTGAGATCGACGTGCCGATCGCCGCGGGTGACCTCGTGGGTGTCAGGGTTGAGCTTCAGATCGCCCACCGAGAGGTGCGCCTGGCCCCGCGGCGGGCGGCGCCGCAACAACGCCCGCAGGCGCGCCAGCAGCTCCTGGCGCTCGAACGGCTTGACCAGATAGTCGTCGGCGCCCGAGTCCAGCCCCTCGACGCGCGACTCCACCGCGTCACGGGCGGTCAGGACCAAGATAGGAACGTCGTCGTCTGACTCGCGCAGGCGCTTGGCCACCTCGATCCCGTCCATGCCCGGCAGCCCCAGATCCAGCAGGACCAGGTCGGGCAGGAAGGCGTGCGCACCCTCCAGCGCCGTGGGTCCGTCGCCGGCCACGCGCACCTCGTAGCCCTCCATCCGCAGGGAGCGCTGGAGTACCTGCGCGATGGCGTCGTCGTCCTCGACGACCAGCACGCGGGGGGGACGCTCGAAATCGACCATGTGCAGGCAGATGGTAAGGGTCGGGAGGCGGGTTCCGGCGAAGCCCTTAGAAGACCCTTAGATGGGCCGGACGCGGGGGCGGACGCGGGGGCGGACGTGGGTTGCCGACGACGCCCGCGAGCAGGAGGCGGAGCGCCGCCGTCGAAGCGAGCAGTTCGGACATGGCCACCAGCACCAAGCCTCGCCCCAAGCCAAAAGCGCGGCGCAAGTCACCCCCGCCCCGGGCGCGGCGCTCGATGCTGGCCGGGCGCCCGACGCTGCCCACGGTCGCGCTGGAGCCCCACCACGTCGACATCCTCGCGCTCGCCCTCATCGCGGTGGGCGTGTTCCTGGGCGGCGTGTCCTACCTGGACTGGGCGGGCGGGGCCCTGGGCGACGGCGCCGTCCGCGCGACCCGGTTCGTGTTCGGCGCTTTGGGCTACGCCGTGCCCGTCGCCCTGGTCATCGGCGGGATCCTCATCCTCGTGCGCGAGTTGCGCCCGCCCACCCGCCCGCTGCGCGCCGGGGTGGGCTGCCTGGTCGCGGCGCTCACCCTCATGCTCGCGGCGGGCACGCTGGGCCTCGGGCCGGGTGCGACCCCGGCCGGCCTGTTCTGGCATGCGGCCGCCTTCGAGCGCCGCGGCGGCGTGGTGGGCCAGGCCGAGTTCTGGGTCATGTCGCACCTGCTCTCCACGCTGGGGGCCGACATCCTGGCCGTGTTCCTGTTCGTCGCCGGACTGATCCTGGTCAGCGGGGCCACCCTGGCCACGGTGGCGCGCGCCACCGGCGCCGGCGTGGTCGGCACGGGGCGGGCCGTGCGCCGCTCCACCGACGGGTTTTCGGCCACCCTGGGCGGCCGGCGGCCGACCACCGCGACGGCCGCGGCCCGCTCCCGGGCCCGGTCGGTCACGGTGACCGGCAATCCGAACGGCCCGATCACCGCCGATCGCCTGATCGACCCCGACCTGCTGGATCCCGATGAGCTGCCCGACTCGCTGCTGCCGCCCGAGCCCGACACCGCCGAGCTGATCGTGCGCGCCACCCACGTCGAGGCGCCGCCCAACGACAGCCGCATCGATGACGACGACCCCGTGCCGCCCCGCTTTGACCCCGACGGGGCCGGCGGGGAGGGGGAGATCGCGGCCTCGGACGAGCGCCCCGACGCTGTACCGGACCCCGATGCGCCGCGCCCGTCCCGCCCCGAGGTGGACCCCGCCGACCTCACCCCACAGGGCCGATACCGCGAGGCGATCACCGACGACCCCGACTTCGAGTGGCAGGTGCCCAACGGGCACCTGCTGGTGCGCTCGACGGCGGAGGCGGCGCGGCCTGACACGGCCGGGCAGGAGCAGGTGGCGCGCACGCTGGTGGAGACCCTCGGGCACTTCGGGATCGAGGCCAAGGTCATCGGCCGGGTCACCGGCCCGCACATCACCCGCTACGAGATCCGCCTCGCGCCGGGGATCAAGGTCTCCAAGGTCGCCCAGCTCAAGGACGACCTCGCCTACGCCCTGGCGGCCACCGACATCCGCATCCTCGCGCCCATCCCCGGCAAGCAGGCCGTCGGCGTCGAGGTCCCCAACGCCCGGCGCAAGATCGTGCACCTCGGGGACGTCTTCCAGGATCCGCCGGCCGACTGGTCGCCGCTGACGGTGTGGCTGGGCAAGGACATCGCCGGCCGGGCCATCGGCGCCGACCTGGCCAAGATGCCGCATCTGCTGGTGGCCGGCACCACCGGCGCCGGAAAGTCGGCCTGCGTCAACGCGATGCTCTCGAGCATCCTGCTCCGCGCCACCCCGCACGAGGTGCGGATCGTGCTGGTGGACCCCAAGCAGGTCGAGCTCAATCACTACGAGGCGGTCCCGCACCTGCTCACCCCGGTCATCACCAGCCCGCGGATGGCGGCCAACGCGCTGCAGAACCTGGTCAAGGAGATGGAGCAGCGCTACGGGATCATGTCGCTGGCGCGAACCCGCAGCCTGCCTGAGCTCAACCGTGCGCGCGACAAGCGCGGCGAGCCCCGCCTGCCCTACATCCTGTGCGTGATCGACGAGCTCGCCGACCTGATGATGGTGGCCCCAGCCGACGTCGAGGACTCGATCATCCGCCTGGCCCAGAAGGCGCGCGCCGTCGGCATCCACCTCGTGCTCGCCACCCAGTCGCCCCGCGTGGACGTGATCACGGGCATGATCAAGGCCAACGTCCCGTCCCGGATCGCCTTCGCGGTCTCGTCGCAGACGGACTCCCGCGTCATCCTGGACCAGAACGGGGCCGAGGCGCTGCTGGGCCAAGGCGACATGCTGTTCTCGCCCGTCGGGTCCTCCAAGCTGCAGCGCATCCAGGGCGCCTATATCGACGAGGAGCAGATCCTGGAGCTGACCGAGGCGTGGGGGCGCCAGGGCGAGCCCGAGTTCCAGGAGGATCTCCTGGAGGAGGTGGAGTCCGAGGACGAGGGGCGTTCCGGCGACGAGGATGCCCTCTCCGCCGACGAGGACCCGCTGCTGGAGGAGGCCATCTTCCTGGTGGCCTCGATGGGCACCGCGTCGACCTCGATGCTCCAGCGCCGGTTGCGCCTGGGCTACACGCGCGCCGGCCGGCTCATCGACATGCTCGAGCGCCGCGGGATCATCTCGGGTTACGAGGGCTCGAAGCCCCGCCAGGTGCTCATCACCGAGGCCGACGTGCCGCGGATCCTCTCTCATCTGGCCGAGGCCGAGGGCGCAGGCGCCACAGCGCCCAAGCCTCCGGCGGCGCCCGAGCCGCCGCTCGACGCGTCGGGCGGTGACGCGGACGAGCCCGGCGGTGACGTGGACGAGCCCGGCGAACCCAACGCGTTCGAGGGCTAGATGGTGGATACCAGCATCTGCCGGCCCCCCCGGCGCCGGTAGCCTTCTCCGGGCGATGGCAGAAATCGGCGCCACCCTGCGGGAGGCGCGGATGCGCGCCAAGATCGACATCAACGAGGTCGAGACGCGCACCAAGATCCGCGCCAAATATCTCCGCGCGATCGAGAACGAGGAATGGGGACTGCTCCCCGGCGATGTCTATGTCAAGAGCTTCCTGCGCACCTACGCGGACTATCTGGGGCTCGACAGCCGTCAGCTCATCGACGACTACAAGCGCCGCTACGAGCGGCCGTCAGACCATGAGCTGCGCCAGATCGCCCCGTTGGCCCGCGAGCGCGACCGCCGGGAACGAGGACCTCGTACGCCCCGGCCGCCGCGGCCGCCGCGCCGGGCGGGTGGGGGCCCGATCATCCCACCGTGGGTGCTCATCGGGGTCGTGCTGGTGGGGATCGTCGTCGCGCTCTACCTGCTCGGCAATCACCACGGGTCCTCGACGACCTCGACCTCCACGCCCACCCAGGCCACCTCGCCCACGCCCAAGGTCAAGCACCACCACCGCACCCACACGGATCGGGTTGTGGCCAGCACGGTCAAGCTCCAGCTCATCCCCACGGGCGCGGTATATGTGTGCCTGGTCGACGCGCGCGGCAAGCGCCTGATCCCGGGGGAGATCTTCAACGTCGGCCAGACAATCCCCACCAAAACGTCGTCGAAGCTGCTGCTCACGCTCGGTAACGCCTCGGTGAAGATGAAGGTCAACGGCGTGGCGGTGCCGGTGCCGTCGACGGGGAGCCCGGTCGGCTTTGACCTCACGCCTCGCTCGCACGCCATGCTCCCCGCCGCCAAGCAGCCACAGTGCGCATGAGCGACGCGCGCGCCATCACACCGCCGCGTGCCGGGATCCTCGTCACGGGTACCGAGGTCCTCACCGGGATCATCTCGGACCGCAACGGCCCGTGGCTGTCAGAGCGCCTACGCGAGGTGGGCGTGGACGCGGCGATGATCCAGATCGTGGGCGATCGCCCCGCTGACCTGCTGGCCACGCTCGAATTCATGCGCGATGACGGGATGGCCCTGATCGTCACCAGCGGCGGGCTGGGGCCGACGGCCGACGATCTCACCGCCGAGATCGTGGGGCGGTTCTGTGGGCGCGAGATGGTGCTCGACGGGCCGCTGGAGGAGCGGATCGCCGAGATCCTGCGGCCGCTGATGGAGCGCTGGCCTGACCTGGACCCCGAGTCGGTTCGCGAATCCAACCGCAAGCAGGCGGTCATCCCCGAGGGCGCGACGATCCTCGAGCCGATCGGCACCGCCCCCGGGCTGGTGGTGCCCCCGCGTGACGGGGACGGCCCCACGGTGGTGGTCCTGCCCGGTCCGCCGCGCGAGCTTCAGCCGATGTGGGAGCTCGCCAGCCGGACCGAGGCGTTCGCCGCGGCGATCGCCGGCGCGGTGCAGTACCGGCGCGAGATCGTGCGGCTGTTCGGGATCCCGGAGTCCGAGATCGCCAACACCCTGCGCGCCGCGGAGGCGGCGGGCCTGGACCTGGCGCCACTGGAGATCACCACGTGCCTGCGGCGCGGCGAGATCGAGGTCTCCACCCGCTTCGAACCCGCCGCCCAGGGCGCCTACGACGCCTTTCTGGACTTCATCCGCGAGCGCCATGCCGACACCCTGTACTCCGAGGACGGGTCGACCATCGATGATCAGCTCGCCGAGTTGCTCACGGGTCACACCCTCACCGCCGCCGAGTCGTGCACCGCGGGCCTGTTCGCCGGGCGGATCACTGACCGCGCCGGCTCCTCGGCGTACTTCCTGGGCGGCGGGGTGGTGTACTCCGACGAGGCCAAGATCGACCTGGCGGGCGTTGACCCGGAGCTCATCAAGCGTGTCGGGGCGGTCTCCACCGAGGTCGCCGAGGCCCTCGCCGAGGGCATCGCCCGGCGCTTTGACGCCGAGTTGGGCGTCGGCATCACCGGGATCGCCGGACCGGGCGGGGGCACGGCGGATAAGCCGGTGGGCCTGGTGTGCTTCTCGGTGTGGATGCGCGGAGACGCGGACCCCGCCCGCCCCGCGCGCCGGCTCACCCGCCGCAGCGTGCTCCCGGGCGGCCGCTCGGACATCCGCGAGCGGTCGGTCACGGTGGCCATGCACCTGCTGCGCCGCCTGCTGCTGGGCGAGTCTGATGCAGCGACCGCACCGGCGGCCGGCGCCACGCCGGCTTCGTGAGCCCCGCGGACAGCGTCCGGCTCTTCGTCGCCCTGGAGCTGCCCGCCGCGGTCCGCGACGCGCTGTCGGCCTGGGCCCGCGAGCAGGTGGGCGTCATGGCAGGCCTGCGCCTCGTGGACCCCGGCTCGCTCCACGTCACCCTCTGCTTCCTGGGCTCGCGCCCGGCCGCCGAGGTGGATCAGGTCGCCACGGCCTGCCGGTCCGCCCTGTCAGGGCTGCCCGCCCCGTCACTGACCGTCGGGGACGCCCTCTGGCTCCCGCCCCGCCGCCCCCGCGTGCTCACCGTGCAGCTGGCCGACGACCACGGGCGGCTGGCGGCCGTCCAGTCCGCCCTCGCCGGCGCGCTCACAAGGGGCGGCTTCTACGCGCCAGAGCGCCGGCCATTCCTAGCCCACGTCACCACCGCCCGCGTCAAAGGCGAGAGCCACGCGCGCCGCGAACCACCGCCCCCACCCGACCCAGCCCGCTTCACCGGCGACACCGTCACGCTTTTCCAATCACGCCTCGGCCACAGCCCCGCGCGCTACGAGCCCCTGTCCAGCGTCGGGCTGCAGTAGCCCGAGCCAGGGGGAGGGGGCCGGCCCAGACTCAAGAACAACCGCGGCTAGGGCAGCTGCGACTCGATCCACTTCTCGGTGGCCGGGCCGCTCTCGACACTGGTGATCAGCGCATAGCGTGTACCCGGGCCGTGGTGATAGCCGCCGTGGTAGAGGAACTCGGAGTCGACCACCGCCTGCTGGTACTTGGGCAGGGCGATCTTGACCTCCGAAGCCTTGGAGAACTGGTCGCGGCGGACCACCAGGGCACTGGAGTCGTCGTCGGTCAGCTCCAGCCACGAGCGCACCACCCAGCCGTTCTCCTCGGGCTTGTTGGCCGCGTTGTTGTTGTCCAGGTGCAGGCCCCACCGGCACTCGCGCATGGTGTTGGGCTTCATCTTGAGCAGCTGGACGCGGCCGAAGCGAGCGCCGATCGACTCCACGTACTTGACGATGGTCGGGCACTGCTTGGCGTTCTCGGTCCAGACCCCGTCGAGATCGGGCTTGCCGTAGGACTCAAAGCCCTTGAGCTCGATGGCGCCGGTGGCCGAGGTGATCGGAGCGAAAGTGGTGGCGTCGTCTGTCGAGTACGTGGTGTAGGTGAGGTTCTCGTACTCCTCGGGAGGGATCACCGGGCCGTCGTACTTCTTGAGGCGCAGGTAGCCGCCGTTGGCCTGAAGCTTGGGCATGCGGTAGTGCGGCGTCTCGCGCTGGGTCAGCGACGGGCGCCGGACGCCGGTGACATAGAGGATGCGCTTCGTGTGCTCGTTCTTGAGAGCTTCGACGAGAGGGGACACGGTCTCTCCAAGGTCGGTAGTTATGTCTACTTTGCGATTCTCGCAACTAGGGCGGCGGGAGGTCCGGCGCGCGGCGGCGCCCGGGCGCAGCCCGGGGACCGACAGGGCTTCGATCCCCCCTAAGGCAGATTCCATGTAACCACCTTCGATCCTGCGCGGCGGTGCGCCGCAGACGTGTGCGGATCGACATCAACTGCGGCTGGGGAAGGGAACGGCTTCGGCGTGGATGGCGGGTCTGTGAGTGGGTTCCCCTACCACAACCAGCGCCAACCGGCCGACGGAGCCGCTCAGACCGGAGGTCGTGGGAGATCTTCATTCTCCAGCGATGAAGATCTCCCAAAACTCCTCTCGGCACCCCGAAGTCTGAGAGGCATCGCCTCTCACAGCCTCAACGGGTCTCGCCAGACACGCGTCTTCAGGCGCTGCCCTCCCCAGCCCTGCCGTTGAGGCTCGCCCATGTCACGGCCACACCGGACCCTCCGACCGCCTGCAGCCCGACAAACCGCGCCGACTCGGCGGCTCATCCAGCGGTGCGCCGCGTCTAGCGTTTCACCTCGGCCAGGTAGGTCTCGGTCTCCGCGGGGTCAAGGCCGCCGTGCTGCCCGCGAAACCACCGCTCGTTGGCCGGCGCCGAGCGCAGCCACACCTCGCGCCCGGGCGCGGCCAGTACCGCCACCTGGCCCAGCCGGGTGGCCAGACGCGGCCCGATCCGGTCAAAGAGCTCGGCGGCGGGAAGGACCCGAGCCCCGTCGTCCAGCCGCGCGGACAGCTCGGCCAGCACCGTCTCCACGTGCTCCTCGCGTACATGCAGGAAGGCGTCGCGCGAGGAGCCGGCCGGGCGCGGATGGGAGAGCGTCGCC
>DASXCN010000720.1:0-7215 GCA_036491155.1 Solirubrobacteraceae bacterium
GTGTACGACGTGTCGGGGCTCGTGCACTCCGGCGCCAACGCGCTCGCCTTCCGCCTGTACCCCAACGACCCGAGCACCATGTTCACGCTCGACAACGTCGACTGGACCCAGATCCCGCCTGACAACAACACGGGCATCCAGTTCCCGGTCCAGCTGCACACCTCAGCGGCGCTGGCGATCTCCGATGCGCACGTCGTGCAGCACAACACACCGCGGGTCGCCCGCTCGGACCTGACCTTGCGCGCCCAGGTGACCAACACCACCGCGCAACCCCGGTCCGGGGTCCTCACCGCACAGGTCACCCCGCCGACGGGCCCATCCATCCAGATCACCCATCCGGTGACGCTGCCGGCCCACGCCACACGAACGGTGTCGCTCACTCCGGCGGCATTCCACGACCTGCGCATCAAGCACCCCCAGGTGTGGTGGCCGTATCAGATGGGCCCCCAGCCACTGTACGGGCTGACCATGGGGGTGGGCGGGCGTCCCGGTCCGGCCGACACCGAGTCCGAGACGTTCGGGATCCGCACCATCACTACCCGCCTCGTCGGCGCCTCCAAGATCGCCCCGCACGGCTCACGCCAGTTCCTGGTCAACGGCCGGCCGATCGTGTTCCGCGGCGGCGGCTGGTCAGAGGACCTGTTCCTGCACTACTCGGCGGCGGACACGGCCAACCAGATCGAGCTGATCAAGAACCTGGGCCTCAACGGCATCCGCACCGAGGGCAAGGAGATGCCCACGGACTTCTATGAGCAGATGGACCGCGCCGGCATCCTCATCGACGCCGGCTTCCAGTGCTGCGACGCGTGGGAGCTGCCCAGCGACGGCAAGGGCGCGACCGCTCACGACTACCGGGTCCTGGGCAACTCGGCGCTGGCCATCGGCCGCCAGCTGCGCAATCACCCAAGCATCCTCAACTTCAGCTGGTCAGACAACAACCCGATCCCGCGCCAGGCCGCCGTCTCGATCGCGGCTTTCCGGCGCGCCGACTTCCAGGAGCCGCTCATCGCCTCGGCCGAGTACAAGAGCGCGCCCGGGCTGGGGCCGTCGGGCGAGAAGGAGGGACCGTATGACTGGGTCCCGCCCTCCTATTGGTATGACACCAGCCACTACGCCAAGGGCGACAGCTCGCGGACCAACGCCGGCGGCGCCTGGGCCTTTGACTCGGAGGCAGGCGCGGGGGCGACGATCCCGACGCTGGACTCGATCGACCGCTTCCTGTCGCCCTTCGAGCAGCGCCAGCTGTGGAAGGCGCCGGACTACAACCAGTACCACCTCAACTACGAGCCCGACCTGCCGGGACCGTCCAACGGCGGCTACTCGTTCGGCACGCTGCACGATCTCGACCGCGCCATGCGGGCGCGCTACGGGCCGTGGTCGAGCCTCTCGCAGTACGTGACCGAGGCCCAGCTGGCCAACTACGAGACCCAGCGCGCCGAGTTCGAGGCCTACGTCGACCACTCCTCGCGGGCCAAGGCGCCCTCGACGGGGATCGTCTACTGGCAGCTGGACAAGGGGTGGCCGACGCTGCTGTGGGACCTCTACAACAACGACTACGACCAGGCCGGGAGCTACTTCGGCGCCCAGGAGGCCAACAAGCCGCTCCACGTCCTCTATGCCTACGGCGCCGGGACGGTCTCGGTGGCCAACCTCACGGGGGCGCCCGTCGCCGGCCTGTCGGTGCAGAGCCGCGTCTTCTCGGTGGCGGGCCAGTTGCTCAACGACCAGACGGCGTCCGGCGTCAGCGTGCGCTCGGGGAGCGTGCGCGAGAAGCTGCTGCGCCCGGCCGTGCCCCACGCCATCAAGCGCCACGCGCAGACCTACTTCGTCGAACTGCTGCTGCGACGCGGCGGCCAGGTGGTGGACCGCAACGTGTACTGGCTCTCCACCCGGCCCGACGTCGTCAACTGGTCAAAGACCATCGGCCAGCCACAGGCGACGATGGCCTCGTTCGCGGACCTGCGCGGGCTGCGCACGCTCGCTCCGGCGCAGGTGAGCGTCACCGCCCACACCGCCGCCGACGGCCGTGACGACGTCACCGACGTGACCATCGCCAACACCTCCAACACCCCGGCACCGGCCTTCTTCCTGCGCGCGGACGTCCGGCGCGGGAGCCCGGCCGGGGTGCCGGCCGCCGGCGACAACGAGGTGCTGCCGGCGCTGTGGTCAGACAACGACACCACGTTGTGGCCGGGGGAGTCCGAGACGCTTGAGGTCCGCTACGCACACGGGGCGCTGCACGGCGCCGCCCCGGTGGTCACGGTGTCGGGCGTCAACGTCGCCGCACGCCACGTGCCCGCGCCGTCGTAATCCGGATGTAATCCAGATCTGGATGGATTCCAAATAACTGATACGTTGGGGCGGTGAGCCCCGACGGATGGAGCGACGTCGCCACGTCTCTGCGCCAGGCCGGCCTGCGCGTGACGGCACCGCGCGTGGCGGTTCTGTCCGAAGTGCGGGCTGGGCAGCACCTCACCGCCGACGGGGTCGCCGCCGGCGTGCGCGGCCGGGTGGGGCCGATCTCGACCCAGGCGGTCTACGACGTGCTCTCGGCCCTGACGCGGGCGGACCTGCTGCGCCGCATCGAGCCGGCCGGGAGCGCCACGCGTTATGAAACGCGCGTTGGGGATAACCATCACCACGTGGTCTGTCGCGGCTGCGGCGCGATCGCGGACGTCGACTGCGTGGTCGGCGAGCCGCCCTGCCTGGAGCCGCCGGACGCAGGTGGCTTCATCGTCGACGAGGCCGAGATCACCTTCTGGGGCATGTGCCCCAGGTGCCTGGCAGCCGTACCCGAACCAAACACCAAGGAGAGCTAGATGAGCGAGAAGCGCCCACATACCACCACCGACGGCGGCGCCCCCGTTGCCAGTGACGAGTTCTCGCTGACCGTCGGCCCGGACGGCCCGATCCTCCTGCAGGACCAGTACCTGATCGAGCAGATGGCGAACTTCAACCGCGAGCGCATCCCCGAGCGCCAGCCCCACGCCAAGGGCAGCGGCGCCTTCGGTGTGTTCCAGACGACCGAGGACGTGAGTGCCTACACGCGCGCGGCGCTGTTCCAGCCCGGCGTCAAGACCGAGATGCTGGCTCGCTTCTCCACCGTGGCCGGAGAGAGCGGCAGCCCCGACACGTGGCGCGACCCCCGCGGCTTCGCGCTGAAGTTCTATACGACCGAGGGCAACTACGACATGGTCGGCAACAACACGCCTGTGTTCTTCCTGCGCGACCCGATGAAGTTCCAGCACTTCATCCGCAGCCAGAAGCGGCGCGCCGACAACGGCCTGCGCGACCACGACATGCAGTGGGACTTCTGGACGCTGTCACCCGAGTCCGCGCACCAGGTCACCTGGCTGATGGGTGACCGTGGCATCCCGAAGACGTGGCGGCACATGAATGGCTACTCCAGCCACACCTACATGTGGGTCAACGCCTCGGGCGACAAGTTCTGGGTCAAGTACCACTTCAAGACCGACCAGGGCATCGACTTCCTCACCCAGGAGGACGGCGACCGCATCGCCGGTGAGAACGCCGACTATCACCGCCAGGACCTGTTCGAGGCGATCCGCGACGGCGACTTCCCCTCGTGGACGCTCTACATGCAGATCATGCCCTTCGAGGAGGCCAAGACCTACCACTTCAACCCCTTCGACCTGACCAAGGTGTGGTCGCACGGCGACTACCCGCTGGTCAAGGTCGGGACGATGACCCTGAACCGGAACGTCACCGACTTCCATACCGAGATGGAGCAGGCCTCGTTCGAGCCCAACAATCTCGTGGCGGGCATCGGCCTGAGCCCGGACAAGATGCTGCTGGCGCGCGGGTTCTCCTACGCCGACGCCCACCGTGCCCGGCTCGGGGTCAACTACAAGCAGATCCCCGTCAACTCCGCCCATAACGCCGAAGTGCACAGCTACAGCAAGGACGGGGTGGGGCGGACGGAGAACGTCTCTGACCCGGTGTACGCGCCCAACTCCTACGGCGGCCCGGCGGCCGATCCGTCGCGGACCGACAACGCGGGCCTGTGGGCGGCCGACGGTGACATGGTGCGGTCGGCCTATACCCCCCGCGCCGACGATGACGATTTCGCTCAGGCCGGCACGATGGTGCGCGAGGTCCTCGACGACGAGGCGCGTGAGCGGCTAATCTCAAACGTCGCGGGCCACCTCTCCGACGGGGTCTCCGACGCCGTGCTGGCCCGAGCGTTCGAGTACTGGAAGAACGTCGACACCGATCTCGGCGAGAGGATCGAGCAGGCCGTCGGCGCCGGCGTCGGCGCCTGACCCACCAGGCTACGCGGGGCGCGCCCGCCACACGAGCGCGTCCCGCTAGTCAGACATCTCGCCGTCGTCGAGGTCCTCGTCGGACTCGGCCTCGAGAATCTCGGCGGGCTGCAGCCGCTCGACTGCCTGCGTGAGGCGCTCCAGCACCTCGAAGATCTCGTCGCGGCCGGCCTTCTGGTCGACGGCGAGCCGCACTGCCGCGATCTCGCGAGCCAGGTACTCGGTCTCGGCCAGTGCGCGCGCGTTGGTGTCGCGGTCGCGCTCGACCTCGGATTTGTCGCGGTCGGCCTGCCGGTTCTGGGCCAGCAGGATCAGCGGCGCTGCGTAGGCGGCCTGCGTTGAGAAGGCCAGGTTGAGCAGGATGAACGGGTAGGGGTCAAAGGCTGAGTGCTTGCCATAGTTGATAGCCACGAAGGCGTTGTATGCGATCCAGAGAAGGACGATGAACGTCTGCGCCACCAGGTAGCGTGGGGTGCCGAAGAGCCGCGCCAGCCGCTCAGCCAACGCCCCGAACTGGTCGGGGTCATAGACGGGGCCACCCGCTGTGCCCTTGGGCGTGGAGAGGTCGTCGCCGCGTGCCATCAGGCGGTCTCCGCCAGAGTCGCCCGCCAGTCGGCGGGAAGCAGCCGGTCCAGGACGTCGTCGATCGTCACCGCGCCCACCAGACGGTGCGCCTCGTCGAGGACCGCGAGTGTGACCACGTCATAGGCGGCGAGCCGAACCGCCACCTCGCGGTCGCTCAAGCCCTCCTCCACCGGCTCGACGTCCTCATCGATGCAGCGTCCCAGCGGCTTGCTCGGGGCCTCTCGCAACAGCCGCTGGATGCCGACGTTGCCGATGTAGCGTCCCGTCGGCGTCTCCAGGGGCGGCCGGCAGACGAACACCGCCGCCGCCAGTGGCACCGGCAGGTTGGGGTCGCGCACGCGGGCGAGCGCCTCGGCCACCGTAGTGTCGGGGGCGAGGATCACCGGCTCGGGGGTCATCAACCCGCCGGCCGTGTCCGGCTGATAGGTGAGCAGCCGGCGGACCGGCTCGGCCTCGTCGGGGTCCATGGCGTGTAGCAGCTCGGCCTGGCGGCCGGCCGGGAACTCGGCGAGCAGGTCGGCGGCGTCGTCGGCCTCCATCTCGTCGAGCACGCGGGCGAGGCGGTCGATGCCCAGGCCCTCGATGAGGCGGACCTGCTCGTCCTCGGACATCTCCTCCAGCAGGTCGGCGAAGCGGTCGTCCTCGAGCTCGGCGGCCAGGATGCGCCGCCGGCTCAACGGGAGGCGCCGGATGGCTGCCGCCATCTCGGCCGGGTGCAGGCCCCCCAGCTCCGCGGCCTGGCGGTCGACGGGGCGCTCGGAGGCGAACAGCTCGCCCGCCTCGGACCAGTCGATGACGTCAGGCGCCCGGCGCAGGCCCGGGACGCGCCGGCCCGCCAGCGCGACGGTCGCCACCTCCCAGCCGTCGTGATCGGGGGCCTCGATCAGCCCTACGTCAACCACCCGCGCGCGCTTGAACCGCTTGCCCAGCAGTTCCCCCGCGAGAAGGCGCTCGCCCTCGCGCAGGGCGAACTGGCGCATGTTCACCGACCCTCGGCGCAAGCGGGCGCCGTCGGAGCCGATCTCGCCGACGCGGCCGATACCGACGAACACCCGGCGCCGCTGGACGGCGACGACGACGCCGTTGACCCGGGGCGGCTTGGAGCCCAGGTCCACGACCGCGTCGGAGATGCGGCCAACCTCGGCGCCGTCCGCTCCCAGAAGGGGCAGACGCGTCAGTCGTGTCAGGTAGATGATTCGCCGTTCCATCGGTCAGCTGATCGTACCCCGCGGGGCCCGGGGCCGGCCGGTCATTGCAGGGGAATGTCGACCCCTCGGCGGGCCTCGGGGCGAGGTCCGAAGATCCGCCGCTCGGACCCGGAGATGGCGAGGTCGTTGATGCTCGCCTCGCGCCGGCGCATCAGGCCCTCGGCATCGAATTCCCACTGTTCGTTGCCATAAGCGCGATACCAGTTGCCGGAGTCGTCGTGAAATTCGTATTGAAAGCGCACCGCAATGTGGTTGCCGTGAAAAGCCCAGAGCTCCTTGATCAGGCGGTATTCCAGTTCGCGGGCCCATTTGCGTTGCAGAAAGCCGACAATCTGAGGGCGGCCCTGGAGGAACTCAGCGCGGTTCCGCCAGCGGCTGTCTTCGGTGTAGGCGGCGGCCACGCGCTCCGGATCACGCGTATTCCATGCATCCTCCGCCAGGCGTACTTTTTGCGCAGCGGTGGCCTCGGTGAAGGGAGGTAATGGTGGACGGGCCATAGGATGATCCTCGTTTTGATTTTGCTACAGACTGAATCCTCACCCTAACAACCGCCCGATCACCCGTGCCGTATAATCCACCACCGGAATGATCCGGCCATAGTTGATCCGCGTTGGCCCGATCACCCCGATCGCGCCGACAATCCGGTTCGACCCCTCGCTGCGCGCCGGCGCCACCACCATCGACACCCCGGAGGTCCCGAACAACCCGCTCTCGGAGCCGATGAAAATCCGCACGCCCTCCGACGTCTCCGCCAGTTCCAGCAGTTTCAGCATGGTCTCCTGAGTTTCCAGCCGCTCGAACAGCAGCTGGATGGCAGCGAGGCGTTCGATCTGCGTCACATCCGCCAGCAGCCGCCCCTGACCACGGACGATCAGGTTACCGCTGCGGGCGCCCTCCCCGGTCCAGGTCGCCAGGCCGGACGCCACCACCTGCGCCGACAAAGCGTCCAGTTCGGTGCGGTTCGCCGCCATTTCCTCCGCCACGACCGTGCGCAATTCCGCCAGCCCGCGGCCGGCGAGGCGGTTGTTCAGATAATTCCCCGCCTGCTGCAAGGCGGAGGGCGGCAAACCCGGCGGGATTTCGATCACCCGGTTCTCCACATGCCCGTCCGCCGCAACCAGGACCACCATCGCCCGGCC
>DASXCN010000721.1:0-8120 GCA_036491155.1 Solirubrobacteraceae bacterium
CTCCCCGGGCTTTCGCAACCTGGCCCGGGCGACCCCCGCGCTGGGCGCCGCCTTTGACCGCGCCCTGGAGCGCGCCGGGGTGAGCTTCGTCGAGCTCTACCGCCACGGGGCCGAGCACCAGGCGCTCAACCAGCTGGCCGAGCTGCTGACCGACTACGACGAGCGAATCCGCCTGTGGCGCTTCCGTCACTACAGCGTCGTCGCCCGCGCGATCGGCGAGCAGACCAGCGGGACCGCCGGGACCCCCGTCCAGGTCCTGTCACGGCTCATCGCCCAGCGCCAGCTCCCCAAGCTGTGGGATGTGCGGGCGCGGCTGGTCGACGTGTTCGAGGCCGAGCGCGGTGGCGAGGGAGGCTCGGGTGGCGGCGGTCACCCCATCGGCCACGGGGACACCGGCTGAAAAGCGCGGTTTGCAGGGGGTTGTGGGAGATAACCATCGTCTGCCAATGCTTATATCCCACGCCCCCTTTACGGCTGGCCGGCAACGCACCTGTCCACCCCTCGATAGCCGCCGTTGACGTTCCCTCCGCGCCCCCGCGGGCACGGACGACCGCCTAAGAGCTGCCCGCTCCCTCCAGGCCCGCCACCAACCGGTCCACCTCTTCGACCGTGTTGTAGTGGATGAACCCGATCCGGATCGCGTCCGTCTCGTAGCCCAGGCGCTTGTAGAGGTTCAGCGAGTACCAGGAGTCGTGGGCCCACACCCCGATGTTCTGCTCGGCCAGGCGAGCCGCGACATCGGCGGCGGCCACGCCCTCGACGTTGACCAGGAACGTGGGGACGCGACCGTCCATCGTCGGCAGCCCGTACACGGTGACCGCGTCGGAGATGGACCCCAGGAAGCGCTCGCCCAATGACCGCTCGTAGGGGGCGATCGTGTCAAAGCCACCGATCGAGTCGAGGTAGTCGATGGTGGCGTTGAAGCCGGCCAGCAGCTCGTAGGGGCTGGTGCCGGTGTTGAAGCGGCGGCCCAGCGGGTCGGTCGGGGCCGGACGCGCCTTGTAGGGGCGCCAGTGCGACGTCACGTCGGCCTTGCCGTAGGCCATGCCCAGGTGGGGGCCGCAGAATTTGTACGGCGAGCAGATGAGGACATCTGCGTCGATGGCGTGCACGTCGATGGGCTCATGCGCGGCGTAGTGGACGGCGTCGATCCAGGCCAGCGCGCCGGCGTCGTGGGCCATGCGGCACACCCGGGCGGCGTCCACGACGGTGCCCACGGCGTTGGAGGCCCAGGCGAACGCGACCACCCGGACGCGACCCGAGGACAGCTTGCCGGCGAGGTCATCGAAGTCCAGCAGCGTGTCGGGATGCAGCTCGATGTGCTTGACCACGAGGTCGCGGTCGGCCGCCAGCTCCAGCCACGGGGCTACGCCGCCGTCGTGGTCGGCCGAGGAGACGAGGATCTCGTCGCCGGCCTGAAAGTCGCGCCCGGCGGTGCGGCTGAAGGTGAAGTCCAGCGAGGTCATGTTGGCCCCGAAGGTGATCTCCTGCGGGGAGCAGCCCAGAAAGCGCGCGGCGTGGCCCTCGGCCGTCTCCAGGATCTCCTTGACGCGGAAGCTCGTGGCGTAGCCGGCCCCCAGGTTGGCGCTGGCCTCCCGCAGGGCGCGGGCGATCGCGTCGCCGACCTCGTCGGGCACCTGCGAGCCGCCCGGGGCGTCCATGAAGGCGAAGCCGTTCTGAAGCGCCGAGAAGCGGCGGCGCACCTGCGCGACGTCGATCGTGGGGTTGAGCGTCTCGGCCACGGCCCTCTCCTTGGTTAGCACCGGTTACAGACGGTTGCAGCCGTCACACGGTAATGGTTTGATCGTCATACAAAATCAGACCGAGGGGGTGAGGCATACCTTGAGCGTTCGTGTAAGCCGGCACGCGGAGGCCAGCTGGCAGGGAACCGTGCCCGACGGGGGCGGGCGGATCGCGCTGGGCAGCGGCGCGTTCGACGGGGAGTTCACGCTGCGCAATCGCGTCGAGGACGACGTCCGTGGAACCAACCCGGAGGAGCTGATCGCCGCCGCCGAGGCGGGCTGCTTCACCATGTCGCTGGCCAGCCTGCTGGAGGAGGCCGGCTCCCCGGCCAAGGATCTGCGCACGACCGCGCGCGTCCGCCTGGAGCAGAAGGAGGAGGGATTCCGGATCACCCGGATCGCCATCACCACCGTCGGGGACGTCCCGGGGTTTGACCCGGCGCGCTTCGCCGAGCTGGCTGAACAGGCCAAGGCGACATGCCCGGTCTCGCTGGCTCTCGCCGGCACGGAGATAGTCCTAGAGGCCACCCTGCAATGAACGCTCCCGGTGCAGGTGGTTGACCCGCGCGGGCCGAATGTGCGAAGGTGCCCGACCCCGAGCCAGGATGTCTCGGGACCCGTCGCCCAGTCCACGTGAAGCTTTCCACCGCAATCCGGAGTCGCCGTCGATGCCGGCTGTGAATGTCGTCAACGCTCCCGAGGTGGAGCCGTTCACGAGTCCCGGCGGCCTCAGCGTCCGCGTGACCCTTGGCCCCCGGACCGGCTTCGAGGCTCTCCAGCAGGCGATCCTCGAGTGCGGCCCCGGTCAGCGCGTCGAGATCGAGGTCCCGGACGACACCGAGGAGACGCTGTTCGTCCTCGAGGGGGAGGGCCGCATGCGCATCCGGGGCGAGGCCCACGAGTTGCGCCCCGACATCGGCGTCTACCTGCCGCCGGCATCCACGCCCGAGCTCGAGAACACCGGAGACGGCCCGCTGCGCCTGATCGCGGTCCGGGTGCCGGACCCCAGCCCGGGCCCGCCGATGCCCGCCAGCATCCGCCGGCTCGAGGACCAGGACGTGGAGCAGGCGACGACCGAACGGGAGTTCCGGATCGTCGCCGACCCCCGCAACGGGCTGCGCTCGGCCACGCACTTCGTCGGCTACATCCCCGCCGAGCGCGCGCCTGACCACTTTCACACGTACGACGAAGTGATCTATGTGCTCGAGGGCGAGGGCCGGATGGACGCCGGTGATTTCTCGCAACCGGTCACGGCAGGCTCGTGCATCCAACTCCCGGCTCGGACGGTGCATTGCCTGTCCAACTCGGGCGGCGGGCCGATGCGCATTGTCGCCGTGTTCCGGCCAGCGGGATCTCCGGCTGCCGCTTTCTACCCGGACGGAACCCCCGCCTACCAGAGCAATCAGGACCCACTCCAGAGGAGGAGCTAACAGGCCATGAAGGTACGTTTGACATTAGTCGCGGTAGCGCTCACTGCGCTCGTCGCGGCCGGTTGCGGAAGTTCGAGCAACAGCAGCAGTAGCAGTGCCCCGGCAGCGACTTCGAGCTCGGCCGCGGCGGCGGGGACGTCGTCGGCCTCAGCGGGCAAGAGCTGCAAGGCAGCCATCGCCATCGAGGGTCCGTTCACCGGGCCGGTGGCCCAGGTCGGCCTCGAGCAGCTGCACTTCGCGCAGCTCGCTGTGCAGATGGACAACAAGGCCAACGGCACCGACGTGACGATGGCGCAGGACGACACCCAGCTGACGCCGTCGCTGGCCACCCAGAAGACCCAGGCGATCATCTCGTCTGACGCCGTGGCCGCCGTCGGTCCGGCCGGGAGCCAGGAGGTGGAGGCCGTCGGGCCTCTGTTCGGGCGCGCAGGGTTGGCGTTCATCACCGGCTCGGCAACGCTGCCGGCGCTGACCACCGACGGCAAGAACCCGACGTTCCTGCGCGTGGTGCCTAACGACAACATCCAGGGCCCGCAGGACGCCAACTACGTCATCAACCACCTGCACCCCAAGGCAGTGCTGGTGATCGACGACGACGAGGCCTACTCGCAGGGCCTGGTCAAGACCATGATCCCGATCTTCCAGAAGGCCGGAATCAAGGTCAACCACCAGACCATCAACGGCACCGACACGGGTGCCACGCTGGCCAACGCCATCAACTCGCTGGTCACCTCGAAGCTGACCGCCGATGAGACGGTGACGATGCTCCCGTGGCAGGCCGCCGCCAACGCGCAGCAGTTCGGCCTCGCCGCCCAGCAGCAGCACAAGAAGACCATCCTGTTCGGCACCGATGGCACCAACTCCCCGTCGCAGTTCAAGATCCCGGGGACCTACGTGTCGAACTTCGGTCCCGACATCTCGGCCTCCAGCAGTGCTCTGGACAAGTCGCTGGTCTCCGGCGTGGCGCAGTTCGGCCCGTACGGCGCCTTCGGCGTCCCGACCTACGAGGCCACGGATGTTGAGATGAAGGCAATCGCGTCGGTGTGCAAGAGCGGCGGGACCCCCAGCCGGGCAAACGTGCTGGCGGCCATCCGCAAGACGAACATCGCACCGGCGGCCAATCCGCTGGGCGTGCAGGTCGCGTTCAAGTCCAACGGCGACATCGTCGGCCAGCCGGGCTATCTGTTCAAGATCGAGTCCGGCGGCAAGTACGTCACGATTCCCAACAAGTAGTCGCTGATCTCAGCTGCAGCCGGCGGCGCCATCAACCGGGCCCGGGGGGCCCGGTGCGCCGCCGGCTCGGTCTGAGCCATCCCGCGCGCGATGCACGAGCTCATCCAGACGATCATCAACGGCCTGACCACGGGCTTCCTGTACGCCCTGATCGCGTTGGGCTACTCGTTGGTCTACGGCGTGCTCAAGCTGCTGAACTTCGCCCACGGCGACGTGTACATGGTCGGTGCCTACATCGGCTATTTCGTCATCCAGTGGTTCGGCGGCCCGACGGCGCTGAGCATCCCGGTGCCGCTGCTGGTGGCCATCATGTTCGTGGTGGCGGGGCTGGGCACGGGCGTGCTGGGCGTGCTCATCGAGCGCTTCGCCTACCGGCCGCTCCGTGACGCGCCGCGGATCGCGCCGCTGATCACCGCGCTCGGCGTGTCCTTCATCCTGGAGAACTCGGTCCTGCTGCTCTTCGGCGGCTTCACCAAGAGCTACTCCACCAACAGCTTCATCTCGTTCTCGTCCGGCATCCATATCGGTGACGTGAACATCGACTCGGTGCAGATCACCATCTTCGTCGTGAGCATCGCGATGATGTTCGCGTTGATGCGGCTGGTCGACCGCACGACGCTGGGCAAGTCGATGCGGGCGGTGGCGTCTGACCGCGAGGCCGCCGAGATGCTGGGCATCAACGTCGACCGCGTGATCTCCTACACGTTCTTCATCGGCTCGGCGATGGCCGGCGTGGCCGGCGTCATGTCCGGGCTGGCGTTCAACCAGATCTCGGCCACCATCGGGTTCCTGGCCGGCCTCAAGGCGTTCACCGCCGCGGTCGTCGGCGGCATCGGCAGCATCCCGGGGGCGGTGATCGGCGGTCTGTTCATCGGGCTCTGCGAGGCGTTCGCCGCCAGCTACATCTCCAGCAAGTACACGGATCTGATCGTGTTCGGAATCCTCATCGTCACCATGCTGGTGCGGCCCACCGGGATCTTCGGCCGGCCCGCGCTGCAGAAGGTCTAGAGGGAATCCGCATGCCGATCGGCGTCGACGAATGGGTGGCCCAGCACACGGACCGGCGCGATGCCGGCACCGGGTGGCGGCGCTTGATGTACACCCTGGACGCGCGCGTGGGGTGGTGGCCGCGCCTGGCGCTCGCGGTGCTGGCGGGGCTCATCTTCGGTCAGCTCTCGCTCAGCTCCAATATCCAGCAGGTGGCGATCAACAGCCTCATCTACGCCATCCTCGCCCTCGGGCTCAACATCGCCGTTGGCTGGGCGGGGCAGCTCGATCTCGGCTACGTGGCCTTCTTCGGCTTCGGCGCCTACGGCTACGCCGTCCTCTCCTCGGGCACTACCCACTGGGCGGCGATCGTCTCGATCCCGGTCGTGTTCGGGGCCGCGGCGATCTTCGGGACGCTTGTCGGCCTGGTCTCCCTCCGGGTTTCGGGCGACTACCTGGCCATCGTCACGCTGTTCGTGGGGCAGGCGTTCATGGAGGTCGTCAACAACGTCGATACCGGCAAGCTGGGCGGCGTCAACGGCCTGTTCGGCCTGGACCCGATCCACAGCTTCGGCGCCCAGATCACGACGCTCAAGGGCTACTTCTACTTCGCGCTGGTCGTCCTGGCGGTGCTGATCGGCCTCTTGCACTTACTCGACAATTCCCGCACGGGCCGCGCCTGGCGCGCGGTCCGCGAGGACGAGCTCGCCGCCGAGGCGATGACGATCCCCACCGGCGCGCTGAAGATCATGGCCATCGGGTTCGCCGCGGCCGTCGGGGCGATCGCCGGCACGGTCTTCGCCGCTCAGCAGGACAACGTGTTCCCCACCAACTTCACGGCCAACATCCTCATCCTCATCTATGCCTGCCTCGTCCTGGGTGGCGCCGGCTCAATCGCCGGGGCGGTCCTGGGCGGCATCGTGGTGACCGTCGGGCAGCAGATGGTCTCCAGCCCCGCCGACGCCGGGTACCTGTTCTACGGGCTCATCCTGCTGGGCCTGGTGGCCAAGGTGCGGCCGTGGCGGACGCTGGCGGCGGTGCTTGCGGGGACAGTGGTCCTCGGTGTCGCGTTGCACGCGATCGTCGGCGCGATCTCGTCCAGTGCCACCGCCGGGTCGCCGGGGAGCGCCGGGTGGATCGGCCACGTCGTCAGCCACTGGGTGATCGTCCCCAAGAACGCCGTCGGCTACGGCAACGTCCTCTACATCGCCCTCATCGTCCTCGTCTTCGCGGTCACCCGCGTGCGTGACAGCT
Organism: Solirubrobacteraceae bacterium; assembly: GCA_036491155.1. Taxonomy (GTDB): domain Bacteria; phylum Actinomycetota; class Thermoleophilia; order Solirubrobacterales; family Solirubrobacteraceae; genus Palsa-465. The sequence goes on from DASXCN010000721.1 coordinate 6,647, forward strand.
GGCGTCCGTACCTGCTGGTGCCGACGCTCTACGTCGCCGCCTGCTGCTGGGAGAGCCGGCTGATTGTCAATCCGTCGATCACCGCCCAGATCCTCATCGGTGCCATCCTCATCGCCACGATGATCGCGAGACCACAGGGATTGCTGGGGACGATGCGCGTGGAGGTGGTGTGATGGACGGCCAGGCCCCCCTGCTCGAGCTCGACGGGCTCGGGATCACCTTCGGCGGCCTGCACGCCCTCACTGGCCTGGACCTCGCCGTGGCCGAGAAGGAGATCGTCTCCATCATCGGGCCCAACGGCGCGGGCAAGACCACCGTGTTCAACGCCATCACCGGTGTCTACGCGCCCGATGAGGGCGACATCCGCCTGGCCGGCCGGAGCATCGCCGGGCGCCCGATCCACAAGATCACCGACGCGGGCGTCGCACGGACGTTCCAGAGCCTGCGGCTGTTTCTCAACATGACCGTGCGCGAGAACGTCATGGCCGCCACCTATGGCGCCACCAAGGCGTCGCCGATCGAGTCCATGCTGCGCCTGCCCCGCGCCCGGCGCGAGGGCCGCGAGGTCCACGCCCTCACCGAGGAGGTGCTGTCGTTCTTCGGCGAGCGGCTGGCCGGCTATCGCTGGGACCAGCCCGCCTACAGCCTCTCCTACGCCAACCGGCGCCGGCTGGAGATCGCCCGGGCGCTGGCCACGCGCCCGCGGCTCCTGCTGCTCGACGAACCCGCCGCCGGAATGAACCCCAACGAGACCCTCGAGGTCACCGAGGTCATCGCTCGCCTGCGCGACGAGCTGTCGCTGTCGATCCTCGTCATCGAGCATGACATGCACGTGGTGGAGGGCATCTCGGATCGCGTCGTCGCGCTTGATCACGGGGTCAAGGTCACCGAGGGCACCTTCGATCAGGTCGCCAACCACCCGGCCGTGGTCGAGGCCTACATGGGGCGCGACCCCGAGGCGCTGGCGGAGGCCTGAGATGTTGCTCGCGCTCGACGACGTCACCACCTATTACGGCAAGATGCGGATCCTTGAGGGGATCAACCTCCAGGTCGACGCGGGCGAGCTGGTGTGCCTGCTGGGCGGCAACGCGTCGGGCAAGTCGACCACGCTCAAGACGATCCTGGGGCTCGTCCGCCCGCGCGAGGGACGGGTGCTGCTCGACTCCGAGGACGTCACCGGCCACAGCGTGCCCGACCGCATCGCCCGCGGGATGGCCATCGTGCCCGAGAACCGGCGGCTGTTCGGACACATGACGGTGGCCGAGAACCTCGAGCTCGGCGCCGTGCTGCGCGACGGCTCGACCTTCAACGAGGATCTCGAGCGGGTGCACACGCTGTTCCCGCGCCTCTACGAGCGCCGCGAGCAGTACGCCGGGACGCTCTCGGGCGGCGAGCAGCAGATGGTGGCGATGGGTCGCGCGCTCATGTCCCGGCCGCGGCTGCTGCTCATGGACGAGCCCTCGATGGGCCTGTC
>DASXCN010000722.1:0-1656 GCA_036491155.1 Solirubrobacteraceae bacterium
GCCACTGCGGGCCCGCTCGATCCACCCGCGCTGAAGCATCCGCTCGGCCAGGCCCGCGCCGAGACCGCCGGCGAGGTGGTGGTGCTGCTCGGTCCAGTCGGTGCAGTAGCGGATGAGCGGCCGCCGCCGCGCCCGTAGCGCGCCCAGATCGATGCCGAACTCCTGCACCCAGGCCTCTCCGCCGGGGGCGAGCCGGTAGTCGACGTCGTGTCCGGGCGCCGACAAGCGGTCGCGGATCGCGTCCGCGCGGTGATAGCGCCCGTCTCCGCCGGTCAGCAGCCCGCGGTCCAGGAGGGCGCGCATGATCCCCACGCCGAGCTCTCCGGCGAGGTGGTCGTAGCAGTAGCGACCGGCGCGCAGGGCGTGGGCTCGGGTTCCCTCGCGCAGCGAGGTCACCGGCGCGGGCGGGGCCAGCTCGGCGAGGCTCTCGAGCACCCGAGCGACCCGGCGACCGGCGAGCCGGTAATAGCGGTGGCGGCCTTGCGATTCGACGTCGAGCAGTCCCGCGTCCAGCAGCTTGCCGAGGTGCCCGCTGATCGTCGAGGCCGACACGCCAGCCTCCTGGGCCAGCACGCTGGCGGCCAGGGCCCGCCCGTCGCCCAGGGCCAGGAGCACGCGAGCCCGGGTGCGGTCGCCGATGAGACCGGCGACCTCGGCGATGTCGGCGTCGCCCTTCATGCCTCCCGAACTTAGCGCCGCCATGCTTCGGCGGGCGCCGAAGCGACCCGGGGTAACAGTGAGCGTGATGTCTGTTCTCGAGCACCGCCACAGCGCCGTCGCGCGCGATCGCAAGATCGGGGTCCTGCTGGTCATGTGCGTCGGCTATTTCCTGGTCCTGCTCGACGTGACGATCGTCAACGTCGCGCTGCCGACCATCGGTCGCGACCTGCACGCCGGCGTCAGCGAACTGCAATGGGTGGTCGACGGCTACGCCCTCGCGCTGGCCGGCCTGATGCTCACCGGCGGCACCGTCGGCGACCTGCGCGGCCACAAGCGAGTCGTGCTCTCTGGATTGCCCCTGTTCGGGGTGGCCTCGCTGGGCTGTGGCCTGGCTGGTTCCGCGGGCATCCTCATCGTCTGCCGGGTCCTGCAAGGGCTGGGCGCCGCGCTCATGCTTCCCGGGACGCTCGCGGTGATCGCCAACGCCTATCCGGACGAGCGCGAGCGCGCTCGCGCCATCGGCGTGTGGGCGGCAGTGGGGAGCTGCGCACTGCCCGCCGGGCCTCTGCTCGGCGGCCTGCTGGTGCAGACCGCCGGGTGGCGCTGGGTGTTCCTGCTCAACGTGCCGATCGTGGCCGTCGCCTCCGTGGCGGCTCTGCGGGTTGTGACCGAGAGCCGAGACAGGGCGGCGCGCTCGCTCGATCTCCCGGGCGCCGCGCTGGGAGCGGTGGTGCTCGTGGGCGTGACCTTCGCTTTCATCGCCGCCGGTCATGGCGGCTCGGCGGTGCCCGTCGTCATCGCCGCCGCCTGCGCGGTGGCGGGCGCGATCGGGTTCGTCGGCGCCGAGCGCCGCGCCCGCGACCCGCTGCTGCCGCTGGCGTTGCTGCGCGAGCGCGCCTTTGTCATCGCCAACGGCGTGTCGGGCGCCATGAACCTCGCCACGCTGGGCCTGCTCTTCGTGATCACGCTCTACCTCCAGGACGTGCGCCACGACGG
>DASXCN010000723.1:0-1611 GCA_036491155.1 Solirubrobacteraceae bacterium
ACCCGCTCCTCGCCGGACGCCGCCGCCTCCAGAGCGCACACCAGGGTCACCGGGGGCTTGGCCGACAGGAAGCTCACCTGGTAGCGCTTGGGCTCTGAGGCCACTTCGCCGAGCGGATTGCGCTTGACCACCGCGGCGAGCTGCCGCGCGGTGCGCACGATCACCGGAACGTCGAAGCCGAAGCGCTCGGAGATGAGCTTGGCCGCATCGCGCTCGAGCTCGGCGGGCTTGGCCGCGCTCTCCAGGACGACGTTGCCGCTCTGGACGTAGGTCTGGACCTCGCCGTAGCCCGCCTCGGCGAACAGGGCGCGCAGGTCGGCCATCGGCACCCGGCGATTGGGGCCGAGGTTGATCCCGCGCAACATGATCACCTGGCGCACCGCGCGCAGTGTAAAGGGCCCGGATGACCCCGCCTGTGACCAGCCGGTGTCCGGGCAGGCCCGACGCAATACGCCGCCCATCACCCCGGCGGGGCGAGCGCTATGGTGGCGCTCATGCAGCAGGCGCAGCTGCAGGACGAGGCGAGGGGGCCAGTTGTGACGGCGTCGTCCGTCAGCCGCCGCTATGGCGAAGGCGACACCGCCGTCACCGCCCTCCGCGACGTGTCGGTCGACATCGACCGCGGCAAGCTCACCGCGGTCATGGGCCCGTCGGGCTCGGGCAAGTCGACGCTCATGCACATCCTGGCCGGGCTGGACAAGCCGACCGAAGGCTCGGTCACCGTGGACGGCACGGAGATCACCACGCTCAACGACGACGCCCTGACGCGGTTGCGGCGCGACAAGATCGGCTTCGTCTTCCAGTTCTTCAACCTGCTGCCGATGCTGACCGCCAAGGAGAACATGCTCCTGCCGATGGCCATCGCCGGCCGCGAGCCCGACGAGAGCTGGCTGAACACGGTGATCGACGAGACCGGCCTGCGCGACCGCCTCACGCACCGCCCGTCCGAGCTCTCGGGCGGCCAGCAGCAGCGCGTGGCCATCGGGCGGGCCCTGCTCAGCCGGCCGACGGTGCTGTTCGCCGACGAGCCCACCGGCAACCTGGACTCCAACTCCTCCGAGGAGATCCTCTCCCTGCTGCGGCGCTCGGTGGACTCGGTGGGTCAGACGGTGGTGATGGTGACCCACGACCCCAAGGCGGCGGCGATCGCCGATCGCCTCCTGTTCCTCTCGGACGGGCAGATCGTCAAGGACCTCGCCGCCGCCGACGAGAACGAGATCGTCGACGCCATGAAGGGCCTGTAGCGGCGTGCTCCGCGTGGCGCTCAGGGGGCTGGCCACCCGGCGACTGCGCGCCGCCCTCACCGCGGTGTCCATCGTCCTCGGGGTGGCGCTGGTGGCCGGCACCTTCGTGCTCACCGACTCGATCACCGGTGCCTTCAACTCGATCTTCTCCACGATCTATCAGGGGACCGACGCCACGGTCACCGGGCGCAACGTCATCGACACCAAGGCCACCGGCGGCGCGGGGGCCAACGGCGACGTGCCGCCCTTCAGCCAGTCGCTGCTGCCCCGCGTGCAGGGCCTGTCCGGCGTCAGGGAGGCGATCGGCGACGTGTCGGGGAGTCTGCAGATCGTCGTCAACGGCAAGGTCCTCACCTCCGGCGGCTCG
>DASXCN010000724.1:0-4206 GCA_036491155.1 Solirubrobacteraceae bacterium
TCGTACAGCCGCTTGTTGGCCAGCGCCACGATCTCGTTCTCGCGCACCCCCGGCTTCAGCACGTCGACGATGTCCTGGTAGACGCCGTCGACCATCGCCGCCGCCTGGTTGAGCAGCATGATCTCGTCCGGCGACTTGATGACCCGGGCGTCGAGCATGGCCTGCTGGGCGTCGCGCACCGTGATGCCCTGCCGGTCCAGCTCGAACAGGAACGGGGGCTCGACGATGTCGAGGCCGAGCGGTGCGCCAGCCACCCCGGCCTCCGTGAGCAGCGACTTGATCTCGGTCACCGCGTCGCGCATCAGGCCCGCCTCAGGGGCGACCGCACCGCGGAAGCCGAGGAACCCGGGCCTCCAGTTCTCGTCCGGCAGCCATGTCGAGTACAGCTTGTGATGCCGCACCGCCGAGCCGAAGTCCCACAGGATCGGGTCCCGGTCCCGGAACACCAGGGCGTAGCGGATCATCTTGTCGCCGAGCGCGCCGCCGATCCAGGTCTGCGTGGTGTAGCGGATGTTGTAGAAGTCGAAGAGCAGGAACGCGCCGCAGTCACTCGCCTCCAGTGCCGCCCTGGCCCGCGCCATCCGGTAGCCGCGCAGCCGGGCGAAGTCGACCCGCTCCTCGTAGTCGACCCCCATGTGGCCGGGGGCACCGAGGGGCCGCACGCCCGCCGGGCGCTCTGCAGGGGTCATCAGGCTTCCTCCTGATCGGAAGGCGCAATCGTTTGCGACTTTACTCGAAGATTTCCGGGTGCTTCTGGAGTTCCAGCCGCGTGCGGCGCACGTGCATGACGAGCACCCGCTCGGCGTCGTCGCGATCCTGCCTGCGGATGCAGTCCAGCAGCAGGCGGTGCTCCAGGTGCGTGGCGGTCAGGCCGTCCGCCATGGCCAGCCTGGTGAACTCGCGCCGGTAGTGCTGAGTCGTGTTCCACATCCGGTGGATGATCTGCCACATCTCGCCCGACGCCGCGCCCGCGTAACTGGACAGGTGGAACTCCCGGTCGGCGCGCATGAAGCCGTCGAGCCCCGCCCCGCCCTCCATCTCGCCGGCCAGCTGGCCGAGCCGGTCCACCACGCCCGCGTCCAGGTTCGGCATGCTGGTCCGCAGCAGCAGGGGTTCCAGCCGCTCGCGGATGAGGTAGGTCTCGGCGCACTCGCCGAGGGTCAGCTTGGTGACCCAGGCGCCCGAGTTGGCGACCAGGGTGACGAGCCCCTCGGAGTCCAGCATCCGCAGCGCCTCGCGCACCGGGATGCGGCTCGCGCCGGAGCGCGCGGCGACGTCCTCCTGCCGGATGCGCGTGCCCGGCAGGTAGCTGCCCCCCAGGATCGCGGCGCGGAGGCTGTCCGCGATCCGGTGGCTCGCCACGTTCTCCCGGTAGCCGGGGTCGGCACTCATCACCGGGCCTGCCTCATCGGGCCGGGTGTCCCGGATGCCAGAGCCTGACCGCGGCGTCCTGCTCGTAGGCCTTGCCGCCCGGGTAGCTGACCAGCTCGAACTGCATTCCCCACGGGCTGAGGAAGTACTGCCAGCGCTGGCCGGCTGAGGCGTTCCGGCTCGCGACCGGGCCGGCCAGCAGCCGCACCCCTTTCGCGCGCAGGTAGTCGACGGCCTGGTCCATGTCGTCCACGTAGAGAGCCAGGTGGTGGCCGCCCAGGTCACTGTTGCGCGGCTGCGGGCGCTGGCCCGGCAGCGGCTTGTACTCGAAGACCTCGATGTTGAGGCCGAAGCCGCCCCGGTAGAAGCGGACTTCCCGGACCGCCGCGCGCGGGTCGACGTTGAGGTGATCGAGCATCCAGTCGTCGTCGTGCCGCATCTCGGGCAGGGAGTAGACGTAGTCGAACCCCAGCACGCCGGTGAGGAACGCGTGCGCCTGCTCCATATCGGGGACCGTGATGCCGATGTGGTCGCCGCCGCGCAACCCGGGGATGCCGCTGTCCATGGGTCCTCCTCGACCAGCCATGTATCCAATATTGCTGAGCGTACGACTAATATCCCCGTTTCGCGCCGATTAGCTGGTTGATATGGATACATTAGCGCAGTAGCCTCTGAGAGGCGGTCAGCACATCGAGGGAGATGCCGATGCCACGTGAGAAGCGCCTCCATCCCGCGGCGGGGTGGACCGAGCTGAGCACGACGGCGGCGGACTGGAAGGCGGCCGACCCCGGGCTGCTCGCGTCCATGCTCGGCGAGCTGCACCTCATCCGGGCGTTCGAGGAGACGGTCCTCGAGCTGGCCGGCGAGGGCCTGGTGCACGGCCCGGCGCACTCCAGCATCGGCCAGGAGGGCGGCGCGGTCGGCTCCATCGTCTCGCTCCGGTCCTCGGACGCCGTCAACGGCTCGCACCGCGGCCATCACCAGTTCCTGGCCAAGGCGATCACCCACGTGACCAAGGGCGCGGCGGACCCGGCGGACCTGGTGACGCCGGAGGTCCAGACGGTGCTGCAGCGCACGCTGGCCGAGATCCTCGGGCTGGCCCAGGGTTACTGCAGCGGCCGCGGCGGCTCCATGCACCTGCAGTGGTTCGAGGCCGGGGCGCTCGGCACCAACGCCATCGTCGGGGGCGGCGTGCCGATGGCGGCGGGCAACGCCTGGGCCCAGAAGCACTCCGGCACCGACGACCTTACCGTCACCTACTTCGGCGACGGCGCGGCCAACATCGGCTCGGTGCTGGAGAGCCTCAACCTGACCTCCGCGTGGGACCTGCCGCTCTGCTTCTTCATCGAGAACAACATGTACGCCGTCTCCACCACCGTCGAGGAGGCCACCGGGGAACCGCGGCTGTCGGCGCGCGCCCTCGGCTTCGGCATCCCCGCCTGGCGGGTCGACGGCATGGACCCGCTCGCCGTGCACCTCGCGATGCAGCGGGCGCAGGACAGGCTCCGGGCGGGGGATGGCCCGGTAGTCATCGAAGCGCTCGTCTACCGCTTCTTTCACCAGAACGGTCCGTTCCCGGGCAGCGCCTTCGGCTACCGCAGCAAGGAGGAAGAGGCGGCCTGGCGGGCCCGCGACCCACTCGGCCGCGTGGCCAGCGAGATGATCAAGCTCGGCCTCATCGACGAGGCGGGAGTGGCGTCCGTCCGCGACCAGGCCCAGCTGGCCATGAAGCTGGCCGCTGGCGCGCTCGTCGAGCAGGACCCGGAGGCCAAGCGGGGGGTCCGCCGCATCCGGCCTGAGCTGTGGCCCGATCCGGCCTTCGTGGACGTCGGCATCCGCGGCGACCGGTCCGAGCTCGCCGGTGCGCGCACGGCCGAGCAGCGGGACTTCACCGGCGAGCTGAAGCCGGGCAAGCTCATCGAGGCCGTGGCCCGCGTCATGGACCGGCGGATGGGCGGGGACCCGCGCATCGTCGTGCTGGGCGAGGACGTCCACCGGCTCAATGGCGGCACCAATGGCGCCACCAAGGGCCTGGCCGCCAAGTATCCCGGCCGCGTGCTCGGCACGCCGATCAGCGAGAACGCGTTCGCCGGGCTCGGCGGCGGGCTGGCCCTCGACGGCCGGTTCCGCCCGGTCGTCGAGTTCATGTACCCCGACTTCATGTGGGTCGCGGCCGACCAGGTGTTCAACCAGATCGGCAAGGCCCGCCACATGTTCGGCGGCCGCAACGCCGTGCCGCTCGTGCTGCGGACCAAGGTCGCCATGGGCTCCGGCTACGGCTCCCAGCACCTGATGGACCCCGCGGGCATCTTCGCGACCAGCCCCGGCTGGCGGATCATGGCCGCCTCGACCCCCTTCGACTACGTGGGCCTGATGAACGCGGCGCTGGCCATCGGCGACCCGGTGCTGATGCTCGAGCACGTCGACCTCTACGCCTCCGAGGGCGAGATCCCCGTCGACGACCTCGACTACCAGATCCCCTTCGGCACGGCCGCGGTGCGGCGCGAGGGGAACGACGTCACGGTGCTGACGTACCTGTCGATGGTCGAGCACGCGCGGCAGGCCATCGAGCAGACCGGCGTCGACGCCGAGCTCATCGACCTGCGCTTCCTCGACCGGGCGAGCCTGGACTGGCAGACCGTCGGCGACAGCATCAAGAAGACCAACGCGGTGCTCATCGTCGAGCAGGGCGCCCAGGGCACCTCCTACGGCGGCTGGCTCGCCGACGAGATCCAGCGCCGCTTCTTCGACTGGCTCGACCAGCCCGTGCAGCGGGTGACGGGCTCCGAGGCGAGTCCCAGCATCTCGAGGGTGCTGGAGCGCGCGGCGATCGCC
>DASXCN010000725.1:0-3183 GCA_036491155.1 Solirubrobacteraceae bacterium
GAACTCGTGGACCTCCCCGGCGCCGTCGATGACGCGGAAGCCCCACAGGTTGTCGTTGATCGAGTGGATCACCGAGCCCCCGGCCGACCCCATCGCGGTGAAGCCGCTCACGGTCTGATGGCTGATCCCGCCCAGGCTGGAGAGGGTCCACCCCTTGTCATGGAACAGCCCATGGAGCAGGCTCGTCTCGAGCGTCGCCGTCGCCGTCGGATCTGACGGATCGGCGCCCAGGTGGATGCCGGCCTGCGCCTCCACCAGCTTGCGCCCCTCGTCGCGGACGCTCCAGCCGCGGTAGCGGTCGAGCATCACGTTGATGTTGTCCGAAGCGGGCGGGGTCTGCTGCTCCACCCGATTGCGCTCATCGCCTGTCGGGTCGGTGTAGACGGCATACGACGGCGAGTGGGCGGAGCCGCGCACGCGTAGCTGGCGACCCTCCTGAGCCGCCGCCCTGACCAGCGCGATGAGCTCGGCCTCGCTCGAGGGATGTCGGAAGCCGTCGGCCTCCGCGGATATCGAGTTCCCACCCATCACTGTCGTCACCGGTCACCTACCGCCGATACGAGCCTAACCGCGGCGCGACAGGACCGTCAACAGGCGGATCAGCTCGTTTCGGTGAGCCAGGCCAGCAGCTCGCCCAGCCGATCGTAGATCGCAAAGTGGCCGCCGTCGAGACAGATCACCCAGGCGTGGGGCAGCGTCGTAACGAGCCACTCCCCGTGTCCCGGAGGCACCAGGGTGTCGTTGGCGCCGTACCAGACGGCCACCGGCACGGTGATCGCGGCGACGTCAAAGCCCCACGGCAGGGCCATCATCGCGACGTCGTCGTCGACGAAGCCGTCGACGCTGTCCCCGCAGCCGATCCTGAGGCTCTCGTCGAGCATCCCGCGGATGTCGGCGCGCGCCACCATCTCCATGTCGCTGGGCGACAGCTCGTATCCCTCGCCCATGGGATGCTCGGGATCCTTGCCGAGGTTGGCGAGCATCTCGTCGGTCTCGCGCTGGAGCTCGGGACGAAGCGCGTCCTCTCCCTCCCGCGCAAGGTCGAGCTCGCGCACGTTGCCCGGGGCCATGCCGCGCACCCAGTCCTCGCGTGCCAGGCCGCCCTCGCCATAGGGCGCGGGTCCGACGACGCTGGCGCAACGCGTAACACGGTCGCCCAGCAGCGCTCCGCAGGCCAGGGAGTGGGGGGCGCCGCCCGAGCCGCCGGTCACCGCGAAGCGGGGGATCCCCAGGGCGTCCGCGATGGCGGCGACGTCGGGGGCGACGTCCGCGATGGCGCGGCCGCGCAGGCGGCTCGAGAGCCCGTAGCCAGCACGGTCATAGGTGATGACCCGCACCCCGGCACGGCGGTAGACATCGTCGTCGGGGTGGCGCGTCAGCCGCGATCCAGGCGTGCCGTGCAACGAGAAAACCGGGCTGCCCTTCGGGTCTCCCCATTCGCAGAAGGCGAGCGTACGGCCGTCGGCGGTACGCGTGGTGGCGGTGGTGACTGCGGTCATGCGCCCGATCGTACGTTCAGACGGCGACCCGGTCCAGACGGCGCACCGCCACCTGCCCCAGCAGAGGCGCGAACTTGAACAGCGCCGGACCGGTGAGACCGAGCACGCCCTCGTGCTCGATGAGGTCCCACCCGTCGTGGGCCAGCGCGGGGTCTGCGGCGGTCAGGCGCAACGGGAACTCGCAGGCGACGGGGCGCTCGGCGACGGGGCGCAGGCCCGGAAATACCCGCTGCGCGATGGCCAGGATCTGTGGATGCGCCCGGCGCAGGTGCTCGGCCTCGGCGAGGCTCGCCGGCTCGCCGCCGCTCAGGCCGATCGAGTAGTGGTCCGGACCGTCCATCACCGCGTAGAACGGCTCGCACAGACGCTCGTCGCGGTTGATCCAGCACGGGACCGGCGCCGTCGGGGGCTCGCGCAGGGCGAAGGAGAAGCGGACCGAGCGCATCCGCTCGGGCTCGGGGACGCCCAGTAGTCCATAGGTATCGGGGCCCGCGCACACCAGTACCCGCTCGGCGGCGAGCCGCTCACCACCGGCCAGCGTCACGCCGCGGGCGTCGGCGCTCGTGACCTCTCCCAATACGAGCTCCAGGCCGTCCTGCAGGAACCGCACCGTCTCCTCGGCCAGGATCGCTGCCCCAGTGGGCTCAAACGCGTAGGTCTCGAGCGCCACCGCCAGCGGATGGCGCTCGCCACCGCCCCGCTGCACGGCGCCGTGGCGGGCCAGGTGAGCCTCGCGGTCGGCGGTGTCGCCGGTGAGCAGCAGCCCGACGCGATCCAGCAGCGGCCGCCCGGCGCGGCCCTCCCACTCCTGCCACAGCCCCAGCGAGGTCGCCGCCGCGTCGGCCAGCTCGCCGTCAGCGTGGGCCAGGCGGAAGATGCGCGTGAGCCCGCGCGACTGGCGGCTGCCGGGCACATCGGCGCTCACCACGGTCACACGATGGCCCGCGCGGGCCAACTCGTGCGCGGCGGCCAGCCCCACCACGCCCGCGCCGACGACGATGACCTCGCTCATCGCGTCGCACCCTACGCCATCGCCCCGGGCGACCCGCGTCGCCGGCGCACCGTGGTCATTTATTCTCACGTGAGTGGGTTCCGGGGGTCTGAGCATCACCGCATCCGTCCCGGCACTCGGCCGTGAATCTGAACTGGCTGCACTGACCGGCGTCCTGGACGGCGCCCGCCACGGCACCGGCGGCGCCCTGGTGGTGCGCGGCGAGCCGGGCGTGGGCAAGTCGCTGCTGCTGGCCACGGTGACCCACGGCGCCGGGGACCTCACGGTGTTGTCGGCGACGGGGGTGCAGTCGGAGTCCGACCTGGCCTTCGGCGCCCTCTCGGCGCTCCTGCGCCCGTTGCTGGACGGGATCGACCGTCTGCCGGCCGTGCAAGCGGACTCGCTGCGGGCCGCCGTGGGACTGGCCGCCGCGGCGCAGGTGGAGCCGCTGCCGTGCCATGCCGCCGTGGTCGGCCTACTGGCCGCCGCGGCCGCCGAGCGATCCGTGCTCGTCGTCGCCGATGACCTGCAGTGGTTCGACGCGGCGTCACGCGACGCCGTCCTGTTCGCGGCCCGCCGCATGGGCTCTGACGCCGTGGCCTTCGTCATGGCCGTCCGCGACGGCGAGAGCGAAGAGCCGTTGCGCACCGGCCTGCCCGAGCTGCGCCTTTCCGGCCTGGCCGAGGAGCCGGC
>DASXCN010000726.1:0-2515 GCA_036491155.1 Solirubrobacteraceae bacterium
TCACCTACGTCCAGACCAAGCCGTTCGCGCGCCAGGTCGCGGAGGTGATGGAACAGCGCCTACCGGAGCTCGTCGTCTCGCGCATGACCAAGCGTCTGCGCGGCGGCAAGGTCCTGGTGGACTGGAGCCAGAACGACGACCACAAGACCACGGTCACGGTGTACTCGGTGCGGGCGCGCGAGCAGCCGACGGTGTCGGCGCCGGTGAGCTGGGATGAGGTCCAGGCGTGCCTGGATGCGCGCGACGCCGAGCTGCTCACCTTCACCACCGACCAGGTTGTCGGGCGCGTGGCCGCCGACGGCGACCCGTTTGCGATGCTGCTGTCCACGCGGCAGCGGCTCCCTCGCAGATAGCGGCTGGCCACCGGTGGCCGCTCCTGCAAATCCGGGAGCGATCACTAGCATTTCCCCCGATGGACCAGATCCAGCTCCGCAACCGACTGCTCGTCGCCACCGGCATGTGGAAGGAGGCGACGGGTGAGCCCCTGCCCCGCATGGCGCCCGGTGACCCCGCGGACCAGATCCAGAGCTTCGAGCTGCGGCTCGTCGAGCGGCTGTGGGAGACGGCAACGCCGGAGAACGCCCGGGAGATCGCCGATCGCACCTGGGACCTGGTCCATGACCGCACCGACGACGACCCGGTCAAGAAACGGGTCGTCGAATGCCACGAGGCGCTGGCGCGGATGACCCGGCTGAATGACTGAGCCAGACGACTTCGCGCCGCCGGAGGGCACGAGGCACAGTCGCCACTACACGCTCGAGCAGGCGATGGCCGTGCGCGGCTGGGTGGCGCAGCGCGTCGGCTGGGTGCGCGAGGCCCAGGCTCGGCTGACCGCTCTGGGTCCGGCGGCGCTCGAGGCCATCGACGCGCTCGACGTCGACGGCGGCGGTGCCTACCCCGGCCGGCCGGTCGCCGGCGCGCTGGTGGAGATCAGCCGTGCCGTGGGCGAGCTCGACGCCGTGGAGATCGTTCTGCGCGATGTCGAGCGCGGTCTCGTCGACTTCCCGGCCATGCGCGACGGCGTCGAGGTGTACCTGTGCTGGCTGGTCGACGACGAGGAGTCGATCGGGTTCTGGCACGCGCCGGAGACCGGCTTCGCGGGCCGGCGCCCGCTGTAGTCGTCGCCCACCTCGGGCGCCGCCTCCGGCATCGTCTAGTCGCCGGAGGGCTGTACCACCGCAGGCGCGTCGTTGGGCGCGGCCTGGACGTTCTGCGGCAACCCCGCGGCGTCGTAGGCCTCGTCCTGGTCGAGCGTCTCGCGGTCGAGCAGCGCAGCCACGAGCGTGTCGAGGTTGGCGCGGTGAGAGCTGAGCGTGACGGTGGCCTCCTCGTGGGCGGTCTCGACGATGCGGCGCACCTCCTCGTCGACGAGCTGCTGGGTCTGCTCGGAGGTCTCGGAGACGCCGGGCAACAGCGGGCCCTGGCCGTCGGCGGGCAGGACTGCGATCGGCCCGACGGCGCGGCTCATTCCCCAGCGCCCGACCATCCCGCGCGCGATGCGCGTGAGCTGCTGGATGTCTGACTCGGCGCCCGTAGTCAGGTCCCCGAACACGACCTCCTCGGCGACGCGGCCGCCGAGCGCCACCTTGATTTGGGCCAGCAGGTGGCGCTCGTCGAAGTTGAAGCGGTCCGCATCCGGGGCTGAGAAGGTCACTCCCAGCGCCATCCCGCGGGGGATGATCGAGACCTTGCGCACCGGGTCGGCCCCGGGGGTCAGCATGCCCATGATCGCGTGGCCCGCCTCGTGGTAGGCGGTCCGGCGGCGATCGTCCTCGGAGAGCATCACCTTGCGCGCCGCGCCGAGGACGATCCGCTCCAGTGCGTCGCTGATGTCCTGGCGCGCCACCTTGGAGTGGTCGCGCTTGGCGGCCAGCAGCGCCGCCTCGTTGGCGACGTTGGCCAGGTCGGCACCCACCATCCCGGGCGTCGACGCCGCGATCCCCCCGAGGTCGACGTCGGTGTCCAGCGGGACCGAACGCGTGTGCACCTCGAGAATCGCCTCGCGGCCGGCGCGATCGGGCGGCACCACGACGACGCGACGGTCAAAGCGCCCGGGACGCAGGAGCGCCTGGTCGAGGATCTCCGGCCGGTTGGTGGCTCCCAACACGATGACGCTCTCACGCGGGCTGAACCCGTCCATCTCGGTGAGGATCTGGTTGAGCGTCTGCTCGCGCTCGTCGTGGCCGCCCGACAGGTTGGGGCCGCCGGAGGACCGTGATCGCCCGATGGCGTCGAGCTCGTCGATGAAGATGATCGCGGGGGCCGCCTCCTTGGCCTGGAGGAACAGGTCACGGACGCGCGAGGCGCCGACGCCGACGATCATCTCGACGAACTCCGACGCCGACATCTGGAAGAACGGCACGCCGGCCTCGCCCGCCACCGCGCGCGCCAGCAGCGTCTTGCCGGTGCCGGGAGGTCCGGACAGGAGCACCCCGCGCGGGATGCGCGCGCCGAGCGCGAGGTACTTGTCGGGCGTCTTGAGAAAGTCGACGATCTCGGTGAGCTCCTCCTTGGC
>DASXCN010000727.1:0-11145 GCA_036491155.1 Solirubrobacteraceae bacterium
GCACAGCGCCAGGAAGAGACGCTCGCCGCGCACGCCCTGCACCGGCCCGCCTGCCGGTGCGCCGCCCGCGGAGCCCGCGGAGCCCGAGCCGTTCCCGGGCCGGCCGGCGCGCAGGACGCCACCGGCCGAGCCACCGCTGGAGAGCAGCGTGGCCAGGCGGCCCTCGGTCAGCTCCAGGCGTCCGGCGACGCGGCGCACCAGGTCGTCGCGCAGGACGCTCGCGCCCATCTCGTTGAGCACCGGGCGCAGCTCGGCCAACGCCCGGTCGCGCCCCTCTGCGCTGCGGGTGTCGGCATGCTCGAGGATCCGTCCCACGTTGAAGACGACGAAGGGCGCCGAGCTCTGCATCAGGGAGCGCAGCGCGTCGGGGCCGTCGCGCTCGATGAGGTCGGCGGGGTCGGTGCCCTCGGGCAGCGGGACGACACGCAGCTCCAGGTCGCGGCCGGCGGCCAGGCGCGAGGCGCGCAGCATGGCCTCCTGGCCGGCCCGGTCGGCGTCCAGACACAGCTCCAGCACCTTGACCACGCGTTCGAGCTCGCGGATCTGCTCCTCGGTGAGCGAGGTGCCCATGATCCCGACGACGTTGCGGATTCCGGCCTGGTGCAGGGCCAGCACGTCGGTGTAGCCCTCGACGAGGATCATGCGCCCGGCCTTGGCGGCGGGAGCGCGGGCCAGGTCGATGCCGAAGAGGACCTCGCGCTTGTGGTAGAGGTCGCCGTCGGAGGTGTTGAGGTACTTGGCGCCGGGGCCGGGCGCGTCGGTCTCCTCGCGCATGCGGCGCGCGCCGAAGCCGTGCACGCGCCCGCGCGCGTCCGCGGCGGGGAACATGATCCGGCCGCGAAACCGGTCATAGATGCTGCCCGGACGCGCGCGCGAGCGCTGGGCCAGCCCGGTGGCCAGGAGCTCCTCGTCGGAGTACCCGGCCCGCCGGGAGGCCATGAGCACCCGGTCCCAGGCGCTGGGGGCATAGCCGACGCGGAACTCCTTGAGCGTCTCCTCGGCCAGGCCACGTCCCAGCAGATAGTCGCGTGCGTCCTGCGCCTCGCCGGCCTCCCACAGGTAGCGGGCGTAGTAGATGGCCACGCGGTCCAGCAGCGCGTGCAGCCGCTCACGCCGCTGGCGCCGCGCCGCCGCACCTGGGTCCTCGTCCTCGGTCTCGAGCTGGACGCCGAAACGATCCGCCAGCGATTCCATCGCCGCCTTGAAGTCCAGGCCCTCGGTCTGCATCACGAAGTCGAAGGGGTCCCCGGACTCCTGGCAGCCGAAGCAGTGGTAGTGCTTCTCGTCGGGCCGGACGTGGAACGAGCCGGTGCGCTCATCGTGGAAGGGACAGATCCCGAAGTAGCTGTTGACCCCGGCGCGCCGCATCTCGGTGCGCGTGGAGATCAGCGCCAGCATGTCCACCGCGGTGAAGACACGGTCGCGCGAATCGGCGGTGTAGCGGCTCACTGGGCGAAGGAGTCCGGGACGCTGAGCTGCTCGAAGGCCCGGATGCAGAAGCGATCAGTCATCCCGGCCAGGTAGTCGGTGACGCGCACGGACAGCTCGCCCTCGGGGAGGGAGGCCGGCATCTCCTCGGGGTGCTCGCAGTAATGGGCGAAGAGCACCTCGATCACGCGGTTGATCTTGACGTGCTCACGCGTGGCCACGGGGCCCAGGTAGACGCGCTCGAACATGAAGGCCCGCAGCTCGGACATGGCGGCGCCGATCACCTCGCCCTGGACGATGTCGCCCGCGGCGTCGGAGTGCTCCACGAGGTCGTGCACGAGCGTGTCGATGCGCCGCTCGCCGGTCTCGCCGAGGATCGCGATCGGCCCCGCGGGCAGGTCCCCGGTGGACAGGACCCCGGCGCGCACCGCGTCGTCGATGTCGTGGTTGATGTAGGCGACGCGGTCCATCAGGCGCACGATCTTGCCCTCGAGCGTCGCCGGCGGAGCCGAGCGGCCGGAGTGGCTGACGATGCCGTCGCGGACGGGCTCCGTCAGGTTGAGCCCGCGCCCGTCGCGCTCGAGGACGTCGACGACGCGCAGCGAGTGCTCATAGTGGCGAAAGCCGCTCCCGAAGCGCTCACGCAGGCAGCGATCCAGCGCCTCCTCGCCGACGTGGCCGAACGGCGGGTGGCCGAGGTCGTGCCCGAGACCGATGGCCTCGCACAGATCCTCGTTGAGCGCCAGCGCCCGGGCCACCGTGCGCGAGATCTGCGTCACCTCCAGGGTGTGGGTCAGACGGGTGCGGTAGTGGTCGCCGGTGGGCGCCACGAACACCTGCGTCTTGTGCTTGAGCCGGCGAAACGCCTTGCAGTGGACGATCCGGTCGCGGTCGCGCTGGAACGGGGTGCGCAGACCGCACTCGGCGTCGGGGTGGCGGCGCTGCGCCGGGTAGGAGCGCGTCGCCCGCGGCGAGAGGTCGGCTTCCTCGCGGACGCGGATGCGCTCAGCGAAGCGATCGGCCACCGGCCCGGTCGGATGCTCATGGCCCGAGGTCATCGTCTGCTCGCTCACACACCGATTCTGACAGCGCAGCGGGCGGCGCCGGCTCTCTGTGACGGCCCTGAGACAGTCAGGCGGCCAGCAGCGGGCGCAGGCGCACGTGGGCATGGTGCTCGGCGGTGTCGCCGATCGCCCGCTCCACCTGGCGCAGCGTGAGCTCAGAGCCGTGGGGCGCCTGGGCCAAGGGCGAGCCCAGCGCGCCCACCAGGAAGCGGTAGGCGTCCTCTGAGAGCGAGAAGGCCCCGGCCTCACAGGCGCTGCACACGACCCCGCCGGCCGCGCCCGAGAACCCGTTGAGGTGCTCCGTCTCCCCGCATACCGCGCAGGCCGCGAGCTGGGGCACGAAGCCCGCCGCCAGCAGCAGCTTGAGCCGGAAGGCCAGTCCGTTGCCGGCCCGTGCGTGCGCCGGGTCTGATTCCAGCAGGCCCAGCTCGTTGGCCAGCAGCCGGAAGACCTCGGGATGGGGATCGGCGGTCTCGAACAGCCGGGTCACGGCGTCGCAGGCCCGCGCGGCGACATCGAGCGTGCTGGCCTGCTGACGCAGCCGACCGTGCGCGGTGATCGTGTCGACGCCGGTCACGGTGAGCAGCTCGCTGCGTCCCTCGTGCAGCACGGCACGGACGTGGAAGAACGGCTCCAGCCGGGCGCCGAACCGGCTGCGCGCGCGCCGCGCTCCCTTGGCGATCGCGCTCAAGCGACCGCGATCCGGGGTATAGAGATGAAGGATGCGGTCGGCTTCGCCGTAGCGAATCGACCGCAGGACAATCGCCTCGGTTCTCAGCGGGCCGGGCATCGCCCACCCCCGGCTATATTTAATGAAGCAATGAAGCAGGTCACCGTCTACACCACCGACTTCTGCCCGTACTGCACGAGCGCCAAGACCCTGCTGGCCAAGCGCTCCATCGAGTACGAGGAAGTCAATCTGGCACGCGACCCGGACGGTCGCACCAAGCTCTCCGAGCTCACCGGAATGATCACCTTCCCCCAGATCGTCATCGACGGGGAGACGCTCGGCGGCTTTCAGGAGCTGCTGGCCGCCGATCGCGCCGGCACGCTCTCAGAGCTGCTCGCCGCCTGAGGCGGCCACCCGGCGCCGCGGCCGCGGTTGGCAGCGCTCGCAGACGTAGGTCCCCCGTCCCCCGACGACGAGCTTGCGGATCGTCGTCCCGCACGCCGGGCACGGCGCTCCCTCGCGCTGGTGCACGCAGAACAGGTCCTGGAAGGACCCCTGGGCACCGTCGACGTGGCGAAAGTCGTCGATCGTCGCCCCCTTGGCGTCGATCCCCGCCGCCAGCGCGTGCTCGATGGCCTCGCGCAGCGCCTCGAACTGCGCGCCGCGCAGCGAGCCGGCGGGGCGCAGCGGATGGATCCGCGCCCGGAACAGCGCCTCGTCGGCGTAGATGTTGCCCACGCCGGCGATGCGCTTCTGATCGAGCACGAACGACTTGACCGGCGCCAGCCGGCCGCGGGCCTGCGCGCGCAGGTACCCCGCGGTGAACTCTGGCGTCATGGGCTCGACCCCCAGGCGGTCACCCAGGTAGGCGTCCCGCGCCTCGGCGCTTGCGACCAGGTGCCCGGTGCCGAACCGGCGAGGGTCGTTGTAGACGAGGCGATGCCCGTCGTCCAGAGCGAAGCGCACGCGGGTGTGCGGCGGGTCGGCCGGCGGATCGAAGAGGAGCGCGCCGGTCATGCGCAGGTTCACGATCAGGTAGCGCTCGCCGGTGAGGCTCCACACCATGTACTTCCCCGCCCGGCCCACCTCCTCCACCACCCGCCCGCGCAGCCCATCCTGAACGGGACCCGGTGGGTCCGGGCGGGTCCAGCGGGGGTCGAGGATCTCGACCTGGTGCAGCGCGCGGCCCTCCAGGTGGGGCGCCAGCTGACGGCGGATGGTCTCGACTTCGGGGAGCTCGGGCACGGCGTCTATTAAACGAAGGCGCGCACGGGCGGCGCTACAGGAAGGAGCGTCCGGGCAGCTCGGCCGCGTCGGCCCCCTCGGCCAGCCATGCCAGGACGCCGGCGCCGACGTCGGCGAGGACGCCGTCGTGGCGGCGGCCGCCGTGCCCGGCGAAGCGGGCCAGCAGCGGCGCCTGCTCGCGCGTGTGGTCGGTGCGCGGCGAGGTCAGGTCGCAGCCGTGATCGGCGGTGAGGACCAGCAGGTCGTCGTCGCCCAGCATCCCCATCCAGTGCGCCACCCGCTCGTCGATGCGGCCCAGCGCCCCCGCGAAGCCCTCGAAGTCATGGCGGTGGCCGTAGACCTGGTCGGTCTCGATCAGGTTGGTGAAGACGAGCCCGTGGTCCAGCCCGGCGATGAGCTCGGTCGTCTCGTCCAGAGCACGCGGGTTGGTCGCGCCCGGGTGTTCCACGTCGATGCCCACCCCGGCAAAGAGCTGGCCCACCTTGCCCACGGAGTGCACCGGAACACCGTGGCCCTGGAGCTCCTGGAGGTAGCTGCGCGCCGGCGGCGCCAGCGAGTAGTCGCGCCGGCCGTCGGTCCGCTCAAAGGCGCCGTCCGGACCGGAGAACGGCCGGGCGATCACCCGGCCGACGGCGTGCTCACCGGTCATCGCGGCGCGAACGCGCCGGCAGACGCCGTAGAGCTCCTCCGGGGCGACGACGTCCACGTGGGCGGCGATCTGCAGCACGGAGTCCTGGCTGGTGTAGACGATGAGGGCGCCGTGCGCGACGTGCTCGGCGCCGAAGTCCTCGATCGCCTTCAGGCCGTTGTCAGGGCGGTTGCAGATCACCTCGCGGCCGCTGGCGGCGCGGACGATCTGGATCACCTCGGCGGGAAAGCCGTCGGGGTAGGTGGGCGGTCGCTCGGGAGCCGCCACGCCCATCAGGCCCCAGTGTCCGGCCGTGGAGTCCTTGCCCGGCCCCAGCGGTGCCAAGCGCCCGTGCGCCACGGGGGCGCTCGCCGGCGCACACCCGGTCAGCGCAAGGATCGAGCCCAGCCCGAGCCGCTGCAGCGCGGGCAGCTCCAGGCCGCCGAGATGCTGAGCGAGGTGGGCCAGGGTGTTGGTGCCGGCGTCGCCGTACTCCGCGGCGTCCGCGGCGGCGCCCACGCCACAGGCGTCGAGCACGACGACGAACGCGCGCCTCATCGGTCGCTCACGGCCCTGGCTCCGGTGCGCACACCATGATTCTGCCAAGCCCCTCGTCGGCGGCCGCCGTCGCTAGTCCTCGCCCTCCCAGTAATCCGCCGCTTGCAGGCGGGCCACCACGCCCAGGCCCCGCAGTGCGATCTTGCCCGAGCGCGGGAAGTAGCAGATGTCCCCGGGCTCGCGGGTGCCGTACGCCAGGAAGGTGAGCTCCTCTCCGGCTGCGGCGCGGAACGTATGCGCCACGCCCGTGCCCGCCGGACGGCCGATCACGTGCCCCGGGCCCACCGCGATCTCCTCGTCATCCAGCAGCAGCGCGCCCGAGCCCGACAGGACCACGAAGATCTTCTCCTCCAGGGTGTGGCACTGCTGCGGGTGCGCGAGCCTGCCCGGGACCACCCGGACCCAGTTCAGCGACGAGAGCCGGGCCCCGGCGGCGCGGCCGAGCTCACGGCGCGCGCGAGCGACCCGCGATCGGTCGACCAGGTCGGGCTCGACGTCTTCGAGTCCGACGATCGTGCGTGGCCGGGGATGGGCGGGATCTGGTTGCGGGAGCTCGGGCGGACCGAGCTCGCCCTCGCGCAGGAATTGGATGGGGGTGCCGTCGGGCGGGCCGGGCACCGACTCCACGGCGCGCCCGCCGAGCGTCGAGATCCCCAGGCGCGGCAGGCGCGTGGCCTCGTCGTAGGCGCGGGTCCCGAAGGCCAGCAGGTCGAGCGGCTCGGTGGCGTGGACCGTGTGCTCGCCGCGACGCGCGAGGTAGACGATGCAGTCTCCGGCGCCGATCGCCGCGGTGCGGCCGCGCTGCCACGAGACGCCGCGCCCGCCCAGCACGTAGAAGATCTCCTCCGAGCGCCCGTGCTCGTGGGCGGGCGTCGACCACCCGCCCGGCTCGATCTGGATCCGGCGCACCCCGATCGTCTCCGACCCCGCCGCCTCCCCCAGCAACGTCCAGCGGTTGCGCAGGTGCCCGAGCGCATAGTCGCGCGCGGGCGCCTCGTCGAAGTGCGTCACGCCCATCGCTCGGCGTCCTTACAGCGAGGCGAGCCCGTCGGGCGGCGGATCCGCGCTCGCCTGGATCTGGGCCCGCGGGTGCGCGTCGAAGTAGACGTCGCGCAGGCGGTCGGCGGACAGGTGTGTGTAGATCTGGGTGGTGCCGATGTCGGCGTGTCCCAGCATCTCCTGCAGCGAGCGCAGGTCGCACCCGCCCGCCAGCAGATGCGTGGCGAAGGTATGGCGCAGCGTGTGCGGGCTCATCCGCTGCTCGAGGCCGGCGCTGCGAGCGTGGGTCTGGACGATTCGGTACAGCCCCTGGCGCGAGAGCCCGCCGCCGCGCAGGTTGACGAACACATGAGGCTCGTCGCGGATGCCCACGAGCCGGGGACGGCCGTGCGCCAGATAGACCCGGAGCGTCGCCACCGCCTTGGAGCCGATGGGGACCAGTCGCTCCTTGGAGCCCTTGCCCCGGGCGCGCAACATCCCCGCCTCCAGGTCGATCTCCGATAGTTCCAGCGTGATCGCCTCCGATGCGCGCAGCCCGCAGGCGTACATCGTCTCCAGCAGCGCCCGGTCGCGCAGCGCGGCGGGCGACGTCCCGGCGGGCTGGGCCAGCAGGCGGTTGACCTCGTCGCGGCTGAGCACCTTGGGCAGGCGGCCGCGGGAGCGCGGTGGGCGCAGCTCCGCGGTGGGGTCGTGATCAATGATCTGCTCGCGGCGCAGGTGGCGATAGAAGGAGCGCAGGCAGGCGATCTTGCGCTGCAGCGTGGCCGGCGCCACCGGCGGCCTGCCGTCATGCCCGTCGGCGAGCTCCGAGATGAAGGCCGCGAGGTCGGCGGGCGTGACCTCGAGGGGATCACGGTCGCGGCGAGCCAGGAACAGCCCTAGCTGCTGGAGGTCTGAGCGGTAGGCCTCCAGGGTGTTGCGCGACAGTCCACGCTCGAGCTCGAGCGCGGCCAGGAACTCCAGCGTCAGGTCGGTGAGCCGGCGCTGGACCGCGGATGCCTCGGCGATGGCCATGTGCGGCCGTATTCGCCCATGCGCGGCGCCTCTCCTGCGGCTGGGCGCGCTCTGTCAGGCGGAGGTGAAGCGACCGCGCTCGCGCTCGCGCTCGCGAGACAGCCAGAGCAAGGCGATGAGCGTCTTGGAGTCCTCTGACGCCGCCAGCGCGCCGCCGAGGTCGTCCAGGGCCCACGGGACGATCTCGATGCGCTCATCCTCGTCGGGCTCGGCTGGGTCGGTGGCGTCACGCAGGTCGGTGGCGAGAAACAACCACACCCGCTCGTCGCTGAAGCCGGGGCTGGTGTAGAACGCCTCGATGTCCTCCCAGCGCTCGGCGCCCTTGCCGATCTCCTCGACGAGCTCCCGCTGGGCGCACGCCAGCGGCGACTCGCCCGGGACGTCGAGCTTGCCCGCCGGGATCTCCAGCGACGCGGTCATGCCCGCCGCCTCACGCGGCTGGCGAGTGAGCCACACGTGTGCGTCATCGACGGCGAGGATGCCCACCGCCCCCGGGTGCCAGACCTTGTCGCGGGCCACCACCGCGCCGTCGGCGTGACGGAAGTGCTCGACCCCGGCGGTGATGACGGCGCCACGCCACTTGACCTCCGAGCCGATGGCCTCGAACCCGCTCACGCACCTGCTCCGCTCAGCTCCGCGGCGGCCTCATCGACCAGGGTGATGGCGATGTCGAGCATCATCTCCAGGTCGGCGGCGCTGACGCGCTCACCCGGCTCGTGGTTGTGCTCGACCCCGTCGGCCAGGCAAGTGCAGGCAAAGCCGCCCTCCTCGAAGGAGTTGGCATCCGAGGCGCCGCCGGAGTCGATGTGGCGGGGTTCGTAGCCGCAGGCGCGCAGCGCGCGCTCGGCCACCGCCAGTTGGGGCGCGCGCCCCTTGGTGCGATACCCCAGGAACATCCGCTCCACGTTGACGTCCAGGTCACACTCCCCGGCGTTGGCGGCGTCCTGCAGATGGTCGACGAGCTCGGTGGTGACGGTCGCCGCCCGATCGGCGTCCAGGCTCCGGACCTCGGCCTCGATGTGGCAACGCTCGGGGATGACGTTGATGGCGGAGCCACCCTCGATGACGCCGACGTTGGCGGTCGTCTCAGCGTCCAGGCGACCCAGGCGCATGGCGGCGATCGCGTTGGCGGCAGCGACCACCGCGCTGCGCCCCACCTCGGGCCGCACGCCGGCGTGGGCGGCGCGGCCGCGCAGTTCGGCGAGGATGCGGTAGTGGGTGGGCGAGGCGACGACGATCTCCCCGATCGGGGTCGCGTGGTCAAACACGAAGCCGAAGGCGCTCTGAAGGCGCCCCACGTCGAACTCCCGCGAGCCGCGCAGCGACACCTCCTCGCACACGGTGAAGAGAACCTCGATCCCGACCGGCGGCGGCTCGGCGGCCGCGCCGGCGCGCCGGGCCACCTCCAGGATGACGGCAATGGCCGACTTGTTATCGGCGCCGAGGATCCCATCGTTGGCGTTCTGCCAGCGGCCGTCGACGAGCACCGGCTCCACCGATGCCGCCAGCGGCACCGTGTCCATGTGCGCGCATAGCAGCACCCCGCCCGCGCCGCGTCCCGGAATGCGCGCCAGCAGGTTGCCGGAGTCCGATCCGACCGCGGGCGCGCTGTCGTCCTCGTCGACCTCGAGGCCGAGCGCGCGCAGCTGCTCGCTGAGCCAGTCAGCGACAGCACGCTCATGCCCGGAGGGGCTCTCGAGGCGGCACAGCGCCGCGAACGTCTCGTGCAGGCGCTCGCGCTCGGCCTCTGAGGCGCGCCTCACGCCGCGTGGTTGGCGGCCGCGTCCGCCGATACCGCGGAGGCCGCGTCCGCCGATAACGCGGAGGCGTCCTGGTCCTCGCCCGACTCGGCGTGGTCCAGGGCCGCGCCGACGAACTCCCGGAACAGCGGCGCCGGGCGCTCCGGACGTGACTTGAACTCCGGGTGGTACTGCGAGGCCACGAAGAACGGGTGGTCGTCGCGCGAGAGCTCGATGGCCTCGACCAGGCGATCGTCGGGCGAGGTCCCCGAGCAGATCAGCCCCTCGTTCTCAAGGCGTCTGCGCAGGTGGTTGTTGACCTCGTAGCGGTGGCGGTGGCGCTCATAGACGACGGCGTCGCCGTAGAGCTCGCGGATGCGCGTGTCATCGTGGAGCTTGACCGGGTCGGCGCCCAGGCGCATCGTGCCGCCCATATCGGCGATCTCCTTCTGCTCGGGGAGCAGGTCGATCACTGGGAACGGTGTCTCGAGGTCCATCTCGGTGGAGTTCGCGCCCTCCATGCCGGCGACATGGCGGGCGAACTCGCTCACGGCCACATGCATCCCCAGGCAGATGCCCAGGTACGGGATCTGCTTGGTGCGCGCGATTCGCGCGGCGGTGATCTTGCCCTCCCACCCGCGGCCGCCAAAGCCGCCGGGGATGAGGATGCCGTCGGCTCCGAGCAGTCGCTCGGCCACGCCCGGGTCGCCGACGGTCTCGGAGTCGACCCAGTCGAGGTCCACCACCGCGTCGTGGTGGATACCCGCGTGGCGCAGGGCCTCAGCCACCGACAGGTAGGCGTCCTCGAGCTTCACGTACTTGCCCACCAGGGCGATGCGCGCCTTGCGCCGGGCCGCCGCGGCCCGGCGGGTGATCGCCTCCCAGCCGCTCAGGTCCGGAGCGCCGACCTCCAGGCCGAAATGCTCGGAGAGGATGAAATCGTCGACGCCCTGGTCGTTGAAGACGAGGGGGACCCGGTACACGTCGGAGACGTCGTAGGCCGAGACGATCGCCTCCACCGGCAGGCTGGCGAAGAGCGCGATCTTGGAGCGGATGTCGGTCCCCAGCTCGGACTCGGAGCGACACACCACCATGTCGGGGGCGATACCGATGCGGCGCAGCTCGTTGACCGAGTGCTGCGTCGGCTTGGTCTTCAGCTCGCCCGCGTGGCCGATGTACGGGACCAGGGTGAGGTGGATGAACATGCACCGCCGCCGGCCGACGTCGACCGGGAACTGACGGATGGCCTCCAGGAACGGCAACGACTCGATGTCGCCCACCGTGCCGCCGATCTCGGTGATGACGAAGTCGACATCGGAGGAGTCGGCCATCAGCTTGACGCGCTGCTTGATCTCGTTGGTGATGTGGGGCACGACCTGGACCGTCGCCCCCAGGTAGTCGCCCCGCCGCTCGCGGCGGATGACCGTGTTGTAGATCCCGCCGGCGGTGACGTTGGAGGCGCGGCTCGTGTTGGCGTCGGTGAAGCGCTCGTAGTGGCCGAGGTCCAGATCGGTCTCGGCGCCGTCCTCGGTGACGAACACCTCGCCGTGTTGGTAGGGCGACATCGTCCCGGGGTCGACGTTGATGTACGGGTCGAACTTCTGGAGCTGAACCGAGAGGCCCCGGGACACAAGCAGTCGCCCGATCGACGCGGCGGCGATGCCCTTGCCGAGCGAGGAAACCACCCCGCCCGTGATGAAGATGAAACGCGTCTCGCCGTGGGCCATCGATCTGTGTTCGAGTCTAACGGCGGGCTCGACGGAACCGATGGCCCGTCCGGGTCCGGCGGGCGCCAATCAC
>DASXCN010000728.1:0-6149 GCA_036491155.1 Solirubrobacteraceae bacterium
CGGGGTGGCCTTCCAGGACGCCCGGCTCGTGCCGTGGAAGCGGGTGCGCGACAACGTCGCCCTCGGTCTGCGCGTCTCCGACCCGCGGCACGCCGCGGCGACCGCCCTGGAGGAGGTGGGCCTGACCGAGCGCGCCAACGCATGGCCGTTGACGCTCTCGGGTGGCGAGGCCCAACGGGCGTCGCTGGCCCGGGCGCTGGCCCGCGAACCCCGGCTGCTGCTCCTGGACGAGCCCTTCGGTGCGCTGGACGCGCTGACCCGGATCACCATGCACGGTCTCGTGCTCGGCCTGTGGGAGCGCCACCGGCCCGCCGTCCTGCTCGTCACCCATGACGTCGACGAGGCGATCGCCCTCGCCGACCGGGTGCTGGTGCTGGCCGACGGCCGCATCGCCCACGAGTCGCGCATCGAACTGGACCGTCCCCGCGACCGCGATCACCACGAACTCATCGACCTCCGGAACCGACTCCTCGCGGAGTTGGGCGTGAACACGAAAGGCAACGCATGACGACCTCCCACCCTCACCCCCGACGAATCGCGGCCGCCCTGGCCGCCCTCACCCTCACGGCCGCAGTCTCCGCGTGCGGCTCGAGCTCGAACGGCTCGAGCGCCACGGCGACGGCACGCAATGCCGCCGCCAGCGTACCCGCGGCGTCGAGCAGCTCGAGCGCGGCCCCGACGACCGCGACGACCACGCAGACCGTGGCCGGCACGCAGGCCGGCGGCAAGCCGCTCATCGTCGGCGATCAGGCCGGCACCGGCGCCCAGGCGCTGCTCCAGGCCGCCGGGCTGCTGCACGAGCTCCCGTTCCCGGTCAAGTTCGCCGACTTCACCTCCGGCCCGCCCATCCTGCAGGCGCTCAACGCCGGCTCGCTCGACCTCGGCGGCGTCGGGAACGCGCCGCCGGTGTTTGCCGCGGCGGGTGGGGACGACATCAAGATCGTCGGAGCGCTGCGCAACAGCACCAGCGACGCCGGGCTGCTCGTGCCCAAGGGCTCGACCGTCACCTCGATCAGCCAGCTCAAGGGGAAGAAGATCGCCGTCGCGCAGGGCAGCTCGGCCGACTATCACCTGCTGGCCACTCTCACCCAGGCAGGCCTGACTCCGCACGACGTGCAGCTGGTGTACCTGCAGCCGGCGCAGGGGCTGGCCGCCTTCTCCTCGGGCAGTGTCGCCGCGTGGGACGTGTGGCCGCCATTCGTCGAGCAGGCCGAGGTCCTCCAGGGGGCCAAGAACATCGCCAACGGGCAGGGCATCGCCAACGCCAACTACTCCTATGTGGTGGCGTCCAAGAAGGCCGCCTCCGATCCCGTGCTGTCCAAGGAGATCACCCAGTACCTGACCGAGCTCAATAAGGCCCACCAGTGGGCCAACACCCATGCGGCTCAGTGGGCCAAGACCTGGGCGGCGGCCACCGGCCTGCCCGACACGGTGATGACCAAGGCGGCCGCCGACTCCACCCAGACCCCGGTCCCCGTGAACGCAACCATCACCGCTGCCGAGCAGAGCCTGGTGGGCGCGTTCTCCACGGCCGGCCTGATCCCCAAGAGCTACTCGTTCGCCCCGTACGTCTCGACGGCGTTCAACGGCGCCGTCCAGTAGCTGACATTCAGAACAAGGAGGCCTGAGATGGCAGTGACCGAAGCCACCAGCACCGGCACCTACGAGCACATCGGCGTCTACAAGGTGAGCGCCGGCCTCGGCGCGGAGATCGGCGGCGTGCGGCTCGGCGGCCATGTTCCCGAGGGCGCCCTGCGCGAGCTCCGGCGCGCTCTGCTGACGCACCGGGTCGTGTTCCTGCGCGACCAGCACCATGCCGACGACGATGACCAGAAGGCGTTCGCCGAGCGGCTGGGCACGCTCACCAAGCCTCATCCGACGGTCGCCGGAGAGTCCGGCGTCCTGCCGATCGACTCCGAGCGCAGCCGCGCGAACTCCTGGCACACCGACGTGACCTTCGTGGACCGGGTCCCCGCGGTCTCGGTGCTGCGTGCGATCACCCTGCCGCCGTACGGGGGCACGACGGTGTGGGCCAACACGGCCAGGGCGTATGAGTCCCTGCACCCCGCGCTCAAGGCGCTGGCCGACTCGCTGTGGGCGGTGCACTCCAACCTGTATGACTACATTCGCGACGACGAGACGCGGTGGATCGGCGGCATCGACGTGCAGGAGCAGGCCTACCGCGAGGAGTTCTCCCAGCAGGAGTTCGAGACCGAGCATCCCGTCGTCCGCGTCCACCCGGAGACGGGGGAGCGCACGCTGCTCCTCGGCCACTTCGTCAAGCGGTTCGTCGGTCTGTCCTCGAGTGATTCGACGCACCTGTTCGAGTTGCTGCAGCGCCACGTCACCCGCCTGGAGAACACCGTGCGGTGGAACTGGCGCGATGGGGACGTGGCCATCTGGGACAACCGCTCCACCCAGCACTACGCGGTGTCGGACTACGACGACCAGCCGCGGCTCCTGCACCGGATCACGGTGGCCGGCGACGTCCCGGTTGGGATCGACGGTCGCAGGAGCTCTCCTGTCAAGGGAGACGCGTCGGACTATTCCGTCATCGCACCGCCGCCGGCGGTCGTGTAGGCGTCAGAAATTCGCGGCGAGCGGCGCGGGCCCGAGGGGCGGTGTGCTCCCCAGGGCCCGCGCGAGCGCCACGAGGGCGTCGAGCAACGCGTCGAGCTCGCTCACTACGCGTTGACCGGGAACACCGTCGGAGAAGTCACGCGACGCGAGGTAGACCGCGGTGGGTAACGGGTGGGCGCCAAAGAACGAGAGGACGTCGCGCAGGTGGCGTTCGGCACCGAGGTAGTGGTGATCGCTGCCGCCCATGGCCACCATCGCGACCGGCGTATCGCGCAGCGCGGGCACCGGTACGTGATCGAGCAGGTTCTTGAGCGAGCCGGTGAGCGAGCCGCGGTAGACCGGGGTGGCCAGCAACACCGCGTCGGCGCTCGCGATGGCGTCCACCACCACCGCTGTGTCGTCGCCGAGAGCATCGACGGGACGGCCGTCGGCGAAGGCGATCCGCTGGGCCGCCAAGTCGATCAGCCGCGGCCTCGCCCCGGTGCGCGAGGTCAGGCGGTCGAGCGCCTCGGTGACGGCGCGATGCAGCCGGCCGGGGGGCGTTACGCTGCCAAGGATGGCGGTGAGCTGGATCGGCTCGGGCACGCCCGATAAACTACACAAAGAGCATCAAGTTAGTGTGCTAAACCTGTGGGCATGGCCCACTTCAGCTTCCCATCCCGGACCACCATGAGGGGCTCCGCCGCGCGCCCCGAGCAGGCGCCGCCGCCCGCCGGAGTCGACGCCGACGGGCTGCGACTGGCCATGGGCCAGTTCGCCACCGGCGTCACCGTCATCACCACTCGCGACCAGTCGGGGCGGCCGTTCGGGAGCACCGCCAACGCGGTGACCTCGGTCTCGCTGCATCCACCGCTCGTGCTTGCGTGCCTGCGCCAGGACTCAGAGACGCTCGCGGCGCTCTTCGAGCGGCGCCGGTTCGCCATCAACGTGCTGCACAGCTCCCAGGCCGAGCTCTCGGACCGCTTCGCCAATCGAGCAAGTGCCGACACCTGGGACAGTGTGGCCCACCGTTCGGCGGAGGGCATTCCGCTGTTGGACGGGGCGATCGCCACGCTCGAGTGCGAGCTTCACGACGTCGCCGACGGCGGTGATCACGCGGTCGTGGTGGGGCACGTCGTTGCCCTCGAGCACACGGAGCCCGATGCCGATCCGCTCCTGTTCTACGCCGGCTCCTACCGCCGCATCGGCGGGCCTGGGATGGATCCGCGATGACCGTCACGCTGCACTGGTTCCTGCCCACCAACGGCGACTCCCGGTCTGACCTGAGTCTCGGCAACGCGGTCGGCATCCGCGGCAGCCGAGCCCGCGAGGGCGGCACGGATCGCGCCCCGGACGTCGGCTACGTCGGGCAGGTCGCCCGCTCGGCCGAACAGCTCGGCTTCGACGCCGCGCTGACCCCGACCAGCAGCTGGTGCGAGGACGCCTGGGTGATGACGGCGGCCCTGACCCAGGTGACCGAGCGCTTCCGCTTCCTGGTGGCGTTCCGTCCCGGGCTCACCTCGCCTACCCTGGCCGCCCAGATGGCGGCCTCCTTCCAGCGCGTGTCCGGGGGCCGGCTGCTCCTCAACGTGGTCACCGGCGGCGACGACGCCGAGCAGCGGCGCTTCGGCGATCACCTGGCCAAGGTGAACCGGTACGCCCGGGCCGGGGAGTTCCTGGCTATCGTGCGCGCGCTGTGGGCCGGCGACCCGGTGAACTTCAGCGGTCAGCACTACGAGATCGCCGACGCCCAGATCAACCCGGCGCCGGTATGGCCCGATCTGTACTTCGGAGGATCGTCCGAAGCGGCCATCGAGGTTGCCGCCGCCCAGGCCGACGTGTACCTCACCTGGGGCGAGCCGCCCGTCGCGGTCGCCGAGAAGATCAGCCGCGTGCGCGCCCGCGCCGCCGAGCTCGGCCGCGAGCTGCGGTACGGCATCCGCCTGCACGTCATCACGCGCGAGACGAGCGAGGAGGCCTGGGCGGAGGCCGACCGCCTGCTGGCCGGTCTGGATCCTGAGCAGATCAAGCGCGCCCAGGCCACGCAGCGCAATTCCCAGTCCGAGGGGCAGCGGCGCATGACCGCGCTGCACAACGGCCAGACCGGCTCGTTGGAGGTCTATCCCAACCTGTGGGCGGGAGTGGGCCTGGTGCGCGGCGGCGCGGGCACCGCGCTCGTCGGCAGTCATGACGAGGTGTGCGACCGCATCGCCGAGTACCACGAGGCCGGCATCGACGAGTTCGTGTTCTCGGGCTATCCGCACCTGGAGGAGGCCTACCGGGTCGGTGAGGGCGTCATCCCCGAGCTGCGCCGGCGCGGCCTGATGGCCGGCGCCGAGCGCCTCGCGAATGTCGGCGCCTGAGCGCATCGCCCCCTCGTCCGGGGCGGCCGACGGCGCCGGCCGCGCCACGCCGCCGCTCTTGGCCACCCGCGACGAAGCGGTGCAGGCTGCGCGGGCGTTCGCCGACTCGATCGCCGAGACGGTCGTCGAGCGCGATCGCTCAGGGAGCGCGCCTCATGACGAGATGGCGCGCTTTGACGCCAGCGGGCTGCTCGGCATCACAGTGCCCCACGCAGAGGGCGGGCCCGCCCTCGGGCCTTCGACGCTGGCCGAGGTCATTCGCGTCATCGCTGCGGTGGATCCCGCGATCGCGCAGACCCCTCAGGCCCACTACCTCTTCGTCGACGCCGTGGCGCTGCTGGGTACCGCGGCGCAGAAGCGTCGCCTGCTCTCTGAGGTGCTGGCCGGCAGGCGCATCGGCAACGCACTGGCCGAGCGCGGCACCAAGCACGCCCAGGATCTCCAGACGCGGCTGGTGCGCGATGAGGCGGGCACGTTGCGCCTCAGCGGGCGCAAGTACTACTGCACCGGAACGCTCACCGCGGAGTGGATCGCGGTCACCGCGCTCGACGAGCAGGACCGCCTCGTCGTGGCCTACGTCGGGCGCCACGATGCCGGGGTGACGGTGACCGAGGACTGGAACGTGATGGGGCAGCGCGCCACCGTGAGCGGCACCACCGAGTTCGACGCCGTGCGGGTGGATCCTGACCTGATCCTGCCCTACGGGTCGGCGTTCGAGGGACCTCAGGCGCTCGGGTCGCGCGCCCAGCTCGTGCACGCCGCGATCGAGGTGGGCATCGCCGGCGGCGCGCTGCGCGACGCCCGCGCCTTCCTGCGCGACAAGGCGCGGCCGTTCTTCGAGGCTGCGCGCAGCGGCTGGGCGCAGAAGGCCTCCGACGACCCGCACTCGCTGCTGCGCTATGGGCGGCTGGCCACCCAGGTCCGGGCCGCCGAGGCATTGCTCGAGTGGGCGGGGCGCGAGCTGGACGCGATCGGGCTGAACCCGAGCACCCCCGAGGCGGCGGCGCGCGGCTCGCTGGCGGTGGCCCAGGCCAAGGCGTTCGGCTCTGAGGTGGCGGTCACCGTGTCCTCCGAGCTCTTCGCCCTCTCGGGAGCGAGCGCCGCCGACGCCAAGTACGACCTGGACCGCCACTGGCGCAACGCTCGCACCCACAGCATTCACGACCCGGCCGACTGGAAGTACCACCACGTGGCCCAGTACGAGGTCAACGGCGTGCTCCCGCCCAA
>DASXCN010000729.1:0-9716 GCA_036491155.1 Solirubrobacteraceae bacterium
TCAGGGTCAGTCGTCGCCCAGGAAAGCCGCCGGCAGGTCGCGGCCGGGCACCTGGTTGGGAGCGAAGATCCGGGAGTCACCCGGGTAGGCGACCGTCCAGTTGTGCGACGAGTACCAGTCCAGCCGGTTGAGCATCGCCGGCTTGGCGGTGTCGGGCGCCGCGCGTCGGCCGTTGAAGCGCTGGTGCTGGCTCCACGAGACCCACGCCCGGTACACGTTCTCCTCCGACGCCGGAACCGAGCCCGTCCCGGCCAGCGCGCCGTGGGTGATCTTCGACGGGAAGCCGGGAGCGCCCAGCGTCAGCGGGATCTTCTCCGACAGCACGTTGAACGGCGCGAAGTTCGGCTTGGCCGTGAAGGCGTTGTACATCGGGATCGCCGAGTGGTCGTTCTGGTTGAGCGGCTGGATGCCCAGGACCTGCTCGATCGTCCGGTCGACGTCGACCTGCGTGTAGTACTGGTTGTCCACGCCCTTCTTGGCGTAGGGGCTGATCGTCCACAGCACGCTGTGGTGACCGTCGACGTGGTCGACGCCGTTCTGCGGATCGTCCTCGAGCACGAAGATCGCCGTGCTCTTCCAGAACTTCGAGTGCGAGATCGAGTCCACGACGCGGCCGACGGCCAGGTCGTTGTCGGCGTTCTCGGCCACCGGGTCGGGGTCACCGGTGCCGACGCCGGCGGTGTGGTCGGTCATCAGCCACATGAAGGTGAGGTTGGGGAGCTTGCCGGCCTTCTCCTGCTTCTTGAAGATCGGCTCCCACATGTCCACCCGGTACTGGTCGGGAATGTTGAGCTGGAAGTTCGGGAACCACGGATCGAGGATCTTGTTCAGCGACGGGATGTCCGAGGTCGTCTTGAACTTGTGGGTCGGTACCGGGAGCTTGCCCTTGGCCTTGCCCTCCATGATCTGGGCGTCCTTGTACCACTGGTTCCAGGTCGGCGGCGGCTGGGCGAACGGGTTGTGGGCGTACTCGCCGAACACCTGCACGGACTGGCCGGCCTTCTCGGCGGCGTTCCAGAGGAAGCCGTCACGCTGGTAGGCGAGTGCGTCGCCGCCCTGTGACGGATAGGAGCGGTAGAAGGCGCCGAACTCCTTCTCGTTGTAGTCGTTGGCGTTGGCCTGCGTCAGCCAGTTGTGGCCGTCGGCAGAGAGGGTGCCCTCGTCATAGAAGTTGTCCAGGTCGCCGAAGCGCTTGGCCAGGGCATGCAGGTTGGGGGTGATGTTCTTGCCGAATTGCGCCAGCGCGGGATCGCCGTTGCCCTGACCGAGGTCACCGAGGACCTGGTCGTAAGTCCGGTTCTCCTTGACGATGACCACGACGTGCTTGATCGGGGAGGTGCCACCGATCTTCTTGGGGATCACCGAGGGCACCGTGTCGGCGGCGCCGCTATTGATCGCCGGCGCCATGTTCCAGGCGTTGTCGGTGAACACCGTCTTGGTGTCGGCCTTGAGCGCGCCGGCCGAGGGCAGCGCGAACATCGTCACGCTGCCGGTGTCGTCGTAGGTGTTGTGGGCCTTGGCGGGCTTGGTTTTGGGGCCCTTGTCGATCGTCGAGGCCGGCCCGCGGGCGCCGATGCCCTTGTCGTTGGTCACGACGATCTGGTTGCCCATCGCCGGGTCGACCTGCACCTGCACCGGGTAGAAGTCGGTGGGCATGAGGCCCTGGTACTTGAGCGGGGTCGACAGCCCGGAGTAGCTGTACTCGGCGATGGCGTTGTCGCGGCCGATGCTGACCAGCACGTGGCTCGGGTCGGGCATGGTGATCGCGTTGGCGTAGCTGCCGACACGGGCGCCCGGGACCGGGTTGGTGCTGACGGTCTGCGCCACCTTGTTGGTGGCGGTGTCGATCACCGACATGCTGTCGTCGTTGGAGTTGGCCACGAACAGCGCGGACCCATCGAGGAAGAGGGCGCTCGGCTCCAGGCCCACCGGGATCTCCCCGGTCTCCTTGCCGGTGGCCAGGTTGACCACCGAGACGGTTCCCGTCGTCGCCCCTCCGGTCACCTTGCTCGACACGATCGGCGTGCCGTCGGACATGTTGGTGAACTGGCCGGGCTGGGCCCGCGCGCCGCCCTCGTCCGAGACGTAGGCGGTGGTGCCGTTGTTGGCCAACACGACCTGACGAGGCGCGTTGCCCACCGGAATCGTCCCCGCCAGCGTGTTGGTGGCGGTGTCGATGACGCCCAGGGCGTTGGCGCCGTTGAGCGCGACGTACAGCTTCGATCCGTCAGGCGAGAGCGCCATGCCCGCCGGGAGCTGGGATCCGTCAGCGGCCCCGGCCTCGGCGTTGGCGTTGCAGGCCGGAGACGTCGGGTCGCCATTGCCACACAGCGTGATGGCGGCCGTCTCAGTCGCCGCACCGGTGGTGGGGTCGATGCTGAAGCGCAGCAGATAGGTGGACTGCGGAACCCACAGCGTGCTGCCGTCCGGCGAGTACAGCGGCCCGTCGGGGCCAACGGTGGAGTCCGTCGGCTTGTCGGCCGGCGTGCTCAGCGGGGTCTGCTGGACGATCTGCTTGGTCTGCAGGTTGATGATCGTCAGAAAGCCCGTGAACTCGTTCCAGCCCAGCGCGGCGACGTCGGTGCCGTTGGGGCTGAGCGTGCTCGAGACCAGCCGCGCGTTCGTGTCGAGGATCCGCGTCCCCAGCGGCGAGACCCACTGGTTGGTCGGCAGCAGGATGGCGCCGTTGACCTTCTGGCCGACGCGATGACTGCCGAACGGATTGGTCCCCGTCACGGCGGCGATGGCCACGCCAAGCGCGGCGGTCGTCACAACCGATACGGCGACGAGCACAAGGGCGGCCCGCAGGCGCAGACCTCGACGACGAGCAACGGCGTTCACGGCGACCTCCCTAAATGTGCTCCGCCGGCCCCTGGCTTCCGGCGAACTGACGCTCAAAACTGGAGCGCACAACGTATGTGAGTCCAGCCGGGGAATTGTTATCAAGCGGTGTCGCGGGTGGCAACCCCCGTTGTCAGCGCCGCTCTCACCTTCACCCGAGCCCTATATTGCCCGCCGTGGAGGCCGTCACGGCGACTGGTCTGGTCAAGCGCTTCGAGACGACGACGGCGGTCGACGAGCTCGACCTCGCCGTCAGCCCCGGCCAGGTGCACGGGCTGCTGGGGGCCAACGGCGCGGGCAAGACGACGCTGCTGCGCCTCCTCTTCGGCCTCATCGCCCCCGACGCGGGCTCCATCCGCCTCCTCGGGCGCCCGCTCGGCGGCCCGGGGTCGGCGGCGCTCGACCACGTCGCCGGGTTCGTGGAGGAGCCGAGCTTCTACCCATACCTGACGGGCGCCACCAACCTTGCCCTGCTGGCCAAGCTCGACGGCGAGGTGCCGGCCGGCCTCATCGACGAGGTTCTCGAGCGGGTCGGCCTCGCCGAGCGGGCCGGCAATCGGGTCGGCGGCTACTCCACCGGGATGCGCCAGCGGCTCGGCATCGCCGCCGCGCTCCTGCGCACGCCGCGGCTGCTGCTGCTCGATGAGCCCACGAGTGGGCTTGACCCCGCGGGCGCGCGCGCCGTGGCCGCGCTGCTGCGCGAGCTCGCTGACCAGGGGGTCGCCGTCCTGCTCTCCAGCCATCAGATCGGAGAACTGGAGAAGGTATGCGACGCCTACACTGTCATCCGCGAGGGCCGGGTCGTCTGGGACGGCACCGCGGCCGAGCTTGCCGCCCAGGCGCCGGCGTCCGCCTACGCGCTGCACACCAGTGACGACGACCGCGCGCTCACCATCATCGCCGGCCTCCCCGGCGTGCGCGCGGGCCGATCCCCCCGCGGCCAGCTTGCCATGGCCGTCCAGGAGGGCAGCCTCGACGCGCTCGTGCTGGCCCTCGGTGACGCTCGTGTGGCCGTGCGGCGGCTGGAGCTGCTGGTGAGCCCGCTGGAGAGCATGTTCTTCGCGCTCAGCGGGGACGAGAAGGTGGACGAGCTTGAGCCCTACGACCTCGCCGAGCGGGTCTTCGCCGCCGCCGCCGCCGACACATGAGCGCGGGCGACATGGCCGTCGAGGGCGGCGCGCAGCCGCGGGCGGCGGGCCGGTCGCTTGACCAGCGCGTGTTCGCCGCCTACCAGACCGAGCTGCTCAAGCTGGGCTCCCAGCTCGCGGTGCGCCTGCTCGTGCTGGTCTGCGCAATCGGGCCCTTCGCGTTCTCGGCGCTGCTCAAGGTGCAGAGCGGAACCCCCGCCGACGCGCTGTTCGGCGCCTACGTGCACTCCTCGGGGTTCGCCGTGTCCCTGGTGGTCATGGGCTTTGCCGGCCAGTGGGGGTTCCCGCTCATCGCGGGCCTGGTGGCCGGCGACCAGTTCGCCTCCGAGGACCGCCACAACACCTGGAAGACGATCCTCACCCGATCATGCTCGCTGGGGGAGCTGTTCACCGGCAAGCTCCTGGCCGCCGCCACCGTCGCCGTCGCCATGCTGGTGCTGGCCATGGCGTCGAGCCTGCTGGCCGGCCTGGTCCTGGTCGGAGGCCACGGCGTGGTGGACCTGAGCGGCAGCCTTCAGTCCGCGGGCCGGTCACTGGCGCTGACGATCGTCAGCTGGGCGCTGTGCGTGCTGCCGTTGCTGGCCTACGTGAGCCTGGCGGCGCTGTTCTCGGTGGCCAGCCGCAACGGGATCGTCGGCGTG
This sequence comes from Solirubrobacteraceae bacterium, assembly GCA_036491155.1. Classification (GTDB taxonomy): domain Bacteria; phylum Actinomycetota; class Thermoleophilia; order Solirubrobacterales; family Solirubrobacteraceae; genus Palsa-465. The sequence continues at coordinate 4,631 of DASXCN010000729.1, forward strand.
GTGGGACCGATCGTCATCGCGCTGGCCACCACGCTGATCGACCTCATCGGCAAGGGCGTGTGGGTGCACCTGCTGCTCATCGGCTCGGCCTTCGGCGGCATGTACGGGCTGTTCACCGACCACCCGTTCCTGGGGCCGCTGGTCATCACCAGCCTGGTCAGCCTCGTGTGGATCGCCGGGTGCCTCGGCGCCGCCTGGCTCATCCTGCGCCGGCGCGACTTCCTGGCCGGATCGTCGGTCCGCGCGCCCAGCTGGCACGCGCCGCTGCGCGTCGTCGCCGCCACCACGGTGATCGTCGCGGTGCTGGCGGTGGCCAGCAACCTCGGCCCGGTCGGCATCACCCAGCAGCGCCTCAACGCGGCGGTCGGGGCCGCCTTCAACAACGTCAGCCTGCTGCAGCAGCGATTGATCGGCCGCCTCGCCCCCGCCGGGGCCAAGCTCGACGTCCAGCCGTTCTGTAACCGCCGCGGCGCCAAGTCGCAGGGGCCCGGCGACTGGCTGTGCAACGTGTACGTCTACCTTCCCCAGCTCAACGCCGTGCCCTTCCAGCGCACGAACGTCGAGTACGACGTGAGCGTTCGCTTCGACGGCTGCTACAAGGCGCAGTCGCCGCCGACGTTCATCGGCGGGTCCACCATGACCGACAACCGGGGGCGCAGCGTCGTCAACCCCCTGTTCGTCGTCTACGGCTGCTTCAACACGCTGTAGGGCCAAGCCGCGGCCGTCACCGGGGTTCCCAGGTCCGCACCGGCGGTGGACGCGTGCGCGCACCATTGCGGCGCCACCCTTGCCTGACCACACTATGGCCCGTGAGACTGCCGCCCAGACTCACCTTGTACGAGCTCAACACCGCCCCGTGGCTGCAGCGGCTGGGTCGCGCCGCCGGGCAGCCCCTCCAGCTCGGCGAGGTCCCGGCAGCAGAGTGGGACGCGCTGGCCGCCCTGCCCGTCGACGCCGTGTGGCTGATGGGGGTGTGGGAGCGCAGCCCCGAGGGGCTGCGGATCGCTCTGGCCGACCCGGGCCTTGACGCCGCGTTCCACGCCGCGCTCGGAGACCTGCGCCCGGAGGACGTGATCGGCTCGCCCTACTGCGTGCGCGATTACGTGGTCGACGAGCGCTTCGGCGGCCCGGAGGGGCTGGCCGCCGCTCGACGTGAGCTCGCCGCCCGCGGCCTGGGCCTGATCCTTGACTACGTGCCCAACCACGTGGCTCCGGACCACCCGTGGACACGCGAGCGCCCCGAATGCCTGATCGCCGGCACCGAGCAGGATCTCGCTGAGCATCCCGAGGCGTTTATTCGAGTCGGGGCCGCCATCGCGGCCCGGGGGCGCGATCCCTATTTCCCGCCGTGGCCCGACGTCGTGCAGCTCAACGCCTTCTCGCCGGTCCTGCGCGACGCGGTGACAGAGACCGTCCTCGCGATCGGGAGGCAGTGTGACGGCGTGCGCTGCGACATGGCGATGCTGATGACCAATGAGATCTTCACCCGCACGTGGGGCGAGCGGGCCGGCCCGGCGCCCGCCGAGGATTACTGGCCGACGTTGCTCGGACGCGTCAAGCGCGAGCTTCCCGACATGCTGTTCATGGCCGAGGCGTACTGGGACATGGAGTGGACCCTGCAACAGCAGGGGTTTGACCTGTGTTACGACAAGCGCCTGTACGACAGGCTCCTGCACGATCCCGCCGACTCCGTGCGTGGCCACCTGCAGGCAGACCGCTCCTACCAGGAAGGTCTGATCCGATTCATCGAAAACCACGACGAGCCGCGAGCGGCGGGCAGCTTTGGCCCCGCCCAGGCGCGGGCAGCCGCAGTGGCGATGTCGACCCTGCAGGGCGCTCGGCTGTATTACGACGGTCAGTTCGAGGGCCGGCGTGTCCACCTGCCGGTGTTCTTGGCCCGCGAGCCCGACGAGCCGGTGGACGAGGACCTGGCCGCGTTCTATCACCGCCTGGTGGGGGCGGTGGCCGACAGCGGACTGCGCGATGCCGACTGGCAGCTGTGCGCTCTGGACGGGTGGCCCGACAACGACTCCTACCAGCGGCTCGTCGCCTGGTGCTGGTCCGATGCCGCCTCACGCCACCTCGTGGTGGTCAACCTGTCAGCGGAGAGCGCGCAGGCGCGCGTGCGCCTGCCCTGGAACGATCTGACCGCCGGCGCGTGGCTTCTCGAGGATCGCGTCGGCGGTGAGGCGTTTGAACGCGACGGGGCGCAGCTCACCGACGAGGGGCTGTACGTCGCTCTGGAACCGTGGGCATCGCACTTCCTGGGGTTCTCCCCCCAACCGGCGCGGGTGGCGCCGGCTGCCGCCGGCACCGCGGCGATGTGACGGCGACCCGCGACGGCGAACCGGGGACGGCCACCCGGACGGCGAACCGGCGATCAGTCGCCTACGGCGAGGTTCTTGGCGAGATCGCCGGCGGACTGGGCCCCGGCGGCGTGCGGATCGGCAGCGAGTTCCAGGAACAGCGCCACCGTCCCCGTCCAACCCGTCTGGTGGCTGGCGCCGATGCCGGCGCCATTGTCACCGTGGAAGTACTCGTGAAACGGGATGAGATCGTGCCAATGGGGATCGGTCTGGAACTTCTCGAGCCCGCCGAACACCGGGCGCCGCCCGGCCGCGTCGTTGGTGAACGTCGAGGTCAGCCGGCGGCCGATCTCACCCGCAATCTCAAGCAGGTTCATTTCCTGCTCTGAGCCCGTCGGACACGCGACCTTCAGGCGATCGCCGTAATAGTGATTCAGCTGGAGCAGCGCGCGGACGATGATCAGGTTCATCGGGAACCACACCGGGCCGCGCCAGTTGGAGTTGCCGCCGAACATGCCGGTGTCGGACTCCGCCGGCAGGTAGCGCACCGTGTAGCGCTGGTCGCCCCAGTCAAAGACGACGGGGTCCTCGTCGTGGCGGCGTGAGATCGCGCGGATCCCATGCGCCCCCAGGAACTCGTCCTCGTCGAGCATGACGTCGAGGATCCGGCGCAGGCGCGTCTCGTCGACGAGCGAGGTCATCCGCCGGCCCTCGGGGTTGGGACCCGGCAGATGAGCCAGTTGCGGCAGCGAGTCCGAGAAGCGTTCGATGAACTCAGTGAGCAACTCCAGTAGGCCGGAGTAGCGGTCCAGGACGTCGGCGTCGAACACGGTCGCCGCACACATCGGCAGCAGTCCGACCAGCGAACGCACCTTCAGTTCGATGGCGGCGCCGTCCGGCATCCGCATCACGTCGTAGTAGAACCCGTCCTCCTCGTCCCAGAGCGTGGAGTCACCCTCGGGCGGATTCATCGCCACCGAGATCCACATGAAGTGCGCCATGAACTTGAGCGCCATGTCGTAGTACGCCGGCTCCTCGCGCGCCAACTCGATGGCCAACTGCACCATCCACTGGCAGTAGAGCGCCATCCACGCCGTGCCATCGGCCTGCTCGAGCTGGCCACCCCCGGGCAGCGGCGCCGAGCGGTCGAAGATCCCGATGTTGTCCAGCCCCAGGAAGCCGCCCTGGAACAGATTGCGGTCGTCGGGGTCCTTGCGGTTGACCCACCAGGTGAAGTTGGTCACGAGGCGGTCGAACACCCGGGCCAGGAACTGGCGATCGCCGTGGCCGCGGATGGCGGCCTCGCGCTCGTAGACGAAGAGAGCCGCCCACGCCGTCACCGGCGGGTTGACGTCGCTGAAGTTCCACTCGTAGGCCGGGATCTGCCCGTTGGGATGCTGGTAGCGGGTCCTGAGCAGCAGTTCGATCTGCTCCTTGGCGAAGTCCACGTCGACCAGCGCCAGCGGGGCGCAGTGGAAGGCCAGGTCCCACGCGGCAAACCACGGGTACTCCCACTTGTCGGGCATCGAGATGATGTCCCCGGCGAGCATGTGGAACCACTGGACGTTGCGGACGGCGCTGGACGGCGCCGCCGAGCTCCACGGATCGACGCCGTGCTCGCGCAGCCAGCGGTGCACGTCGTATTCGTAGTACTGCTTGCTCCAGAGCATGCCGGCAAGGGCCTGGCGCATCACCATCGCCTGATCGGCACTCAGCGCCGACGGGACGACCGCGGCGTAGAACGCGTCGGCCTCTGTCCGACGAGATTGCATGACGCGGTCAAAGCTCGGCCCCAGCGGCTTGGCGTTGGCGGCGCGGCTGCCGGTCGATGCGCCGGTCGCGCTGAGGCGCACGCGGACGGTCACGCTCTCGCCCGGCGGCACCTCGAACGCGTGATGGGCTGCGACCTTGGTGCCGGTGCGGTCGGCGTTGACCGCCTCCTGCGCGCCGGCGATCACATAATCGTTGATGGCGTCCTTGGAGTGGGGCGACGCGTTGGGCGCGCCGAACAGCCGCTCGTTGTTGGTCTCGTTCTCACAGAACAGCAGCGAGGCGGACGACTCGACGCTCCACCGCCACTCGCCGAGCTCGTGGTGGCCGGCACGCACGGCCCCCTGGTCCACCGCTTCCATCGTCGGCTTTGGGACATCATCACCCCACGACCACGTGTTACGGAACCACAGCGTCGGCAGCAGGTGCAGCGGCGCCGGGTCGGGCCCGCGGTTGTGCGCGGTCACCAGCATCAGGATGTCGTCGGGCGCGGCCTTCGCGTACTCCACGACCACATCGAAGTAGCGATCGTCGTCGAAGATGCCGGTATCGAGCAGCTCGTACTCCATGTCCTGCTTGGTCCGGCGGCCGTTCGTGGTGATGAGGTCGAGGTAGGGAAAGGCCTGCTGGGGATACTTGTACAGGCACTTGAGATACGAATGGGTCGGCGTGCTGTCGAGGTAGAACCAGTACTCCTTGACGTCCTCGCCGTGGTTGCCCTCTCCGTTGGAGAGGCCGAACATCCGCTCCTTGAGGATCGGATCGGCCCCGTTCCACAGCGCGAGCGACAGGCACAGCCGCTGACGCTCGTCGCACACTCCGGCGATCCCGTCCTCCCCCCAGCGGTACGCGCGTGACCGCGCCTGGTCATGGGTGAAGTAGTTCCAGGCGTCTCCGCCGTCCGAGTAGTCCTCGCGGACCGTGCCCCACTGCCGCTCGCTCAGGTAGGGACCCCATGCCTTCCATGCCGCCTGTCCCGTCCGGGCCTGCTCGAGCCGCTCGTGCTCGGG
>DASXCN010000730.1:0-7907 GCA_036491155.1 Solirubrobacteraceae bacterium
GAGATGGTGCGCACGCTGCTGCACGGCCACCTCTACGACGGTTCGCGCGCCGAGCGCGAGCTGGGCGTCGTCTACACCGACCCGCGCGAGACGGTCCGGCGCACGGTGGAGTGGGCGCGGTCCGCGGGCCTGTTGCGCAACGTGTGACTTCCCATGCTACAAGTAAACTTATAAGTTTACTTGTAGCGGTCAGCGGCGCAGGTGGGGCGGCCAGTGCATGGCCTCGATGCCGGGTGGCGGCTCGGCCCACACCAGCAGCACCGGGCATCCCGCGTGATCTATGACGAACCGCGCGTAGTGGCCGATGCTCTTGGGTTCGCGGCGGGGCTCGCCGTCGCGACACAGGATGAGGACGTCGAAACCCTCCGCCGCTTCAAGCACCTCGCGCTCGACCCGGCCACGGCGCGCGTCGAGGTGGGCGTCGCGCCCGAACCGCTCTCGGGCACGCTCCAGGAGGGACAGGGCCTCGGCCTCGGCGATCTCGCGCACGGGCGGCCCGGGCGGCGGCGGGCGGCGGCGGCCCAGCCGTCCCGGCCCGGGATGGCCGGCGAGGTACTCGACGTCTGAGGCGGCGACGTGCAGCAGCGTGACCTCGGCGTCGGCGGGCAGCAGCGCCCGCGCCTGGTCGACGCACGCCGGCCAGGAGCTCTCGGTGATCCAGATCAGCGCACGCATCAGAGGATCTGCAAAGCCAACCACAACCCCACCGTCGCGGCTACCAGGGTGCCCGGGACGGTGAGCGCGCCGAGCTTGAGGAACTCGCGCGTGTCCACGTCCTCGTCATGCGCGTGCACGATCCGCCGCCACAGCAGCGTGGCCAGCGAGCCGACATAGGTGAGGTTGGGCCCCACGTTGACGCCGATGAGCATGGCCAGCACGGCGCCGGGCGCGCTGGCCGATACGACGGCGACGATGATGAGCGTCGCCGGCAGGTTGTTGACGAGATTGGCCAGCACCGCGCTGACCGCCGCCACCGCCAGCAGCGCCGGCAGGCTCGAGCCGTGCGGGATGAGCGAGTCCACCACCGACGAGAGTCCGTGCTGGCCCGCGGCGGTCACCACGACGCCGAGCGCCAGGACGAATGCCAGGAAGGTCGGCTCGGCGGCGCTGACCAGGTCCTTGATCGACTCCGGCGGCCGGCGGAGGGTGAGGGCGACGGCGCCCGCGGTGGCAAACCAGACCGGCGCCACGCCCACGATCGAGCTCGCCCCGAAGCCGACCAGGGTGAGGGCGACCACGGCAAGCGCGAACCGCGGCAGGCGCGGCCGGTGCTCCGGTGCGCCGTCGCCGTCGGCGATCCCGGGGGCGGGAGTGGCCGCCTCGCGCAGGTCGTCGGCGAAGACGCGGCTCAGCACCACCCATTCGGCGGCGATCGCCACCAGCCACGGCAGCGCCATCAGCGCGGCGAACCGCGTGAAGGACACGCCGCAGGCGGTGAAGGCCAGCAGGTTGGTGAGGTTGGACACCGGGAGCAGGAGCGAGGCGCTGTTGGCCAGATGCGAGCAGGCATAGACGTGCGGGCGCGGGCTGGTGGGCAGGCGCGCAGCGGTGGCGAACACGATCGGCGTGAGCAGCACGATGGTGGCGTCCAGGCTGAGCACCGCGGTCGTCCCGGCGGCGACCACGAAGACCATCCCCAGCAACCGCCGCGGCCGCCGTCTCGAGCCGAAGGCCATCAGCGCTCCGAGCGCGTCAAACACCCCGGCCCGCCGGCATCCGTCGGCCAGCACGAGCAGCGCGGCCAGGAAGCCGACGGTCGGTCCCAGCCGGCCCAGCGACGTGCGCGCGCCGTGCAAGCTCAGCGCTCCGACCGCGACGACGATCGTTGCGGCGGCGACGGCCACCGTCCAGTCGGGCGCGCGACGCCAGCGCGCCACCGCGGCGGTGAGGCTGACCGCCAGGGCGACGAGGGCGATGGCCTCGTTCACGAGTCGAAGCCGAGACCCAGCCGGTCAAGCGTGCGCAGCCACAGGCCCCGCCGCCCCTCGTTGCGGTCAGCGGCGGCCAGGCGGTTGCGCGTGAGCTGGATGACCGCGGAGCGCAGAGGCTCGGGCGGGAAGGGCACCGGCCGGCGTCGGACCATGGTGAGCTGGGTGGCCCGCGTGGTCCGAGCGTCCAGCAGATCGAGGGCGACGCGGGCACCGAAGCGCGTGGCGCCCACGCCGAGGCCGGTGTAGCCCAGCGCGTACACCAGGCGGCCGCCGAAGGCCCGCCCGAAGAAGACCGAGAAGCGACTGCAGGTGTCGATGGCGCCACCCCAGCAGTGGCTGAAGCGCAGGCCCTCGAGCTGAGGGAAGGTGGTGAAGAAGTGCTGGGAGAGCGTGGCGAAGGTGGCGTCGTCGCTGTCGCGGTGGGGCCCGACGTCGCCGCCGTAGCGATACACCGCGTCATAGCCCCCGTAGAGGATCCGCCCGTCGGCGCTCGGGCGGTAGTAGTGAAACTGGTTGCCCAGGTCGCTGATTCCCTGGCGATGGCTCCACCCGATCGCGCCCTGCTGGCTGTCGGTCAGGGGCTCGGTCATCAGCGCGTAGTCGTAGACCGGCGCGATGTAGCGCCCGGCGGCGGGGACGAGCGGCGGGTAGGCGCTGGTGGCCATGACGACCTTCGGCGCGGTCACCACACCGTCCTCGGTGCTGAGGGTGAGCGCCGCGCGCTTGGTGTCATGGATGCCGCGCACGGGCGTGAGCTCGTGGATGCGCACGCCCTGCCTGTGCGCCGCGGCGCGCAGGCCGTCGGCGAGACGGCCGGGATGCACGAGCGCCGATCCCGTGCGGTCCCACACCGCCCCCAGGTACGTCGGCGAGTTGACCTCCGCGCGCGTGCGCTCGGCGTCCAGCAGCTCGACGTCGTGGCCGAAGCGGCGGACGAGCTCCACCTCCTCATGCAGGTCCTCGAGCTCGCGCGGCTCGAGCGCGACGGAGAGGACGCCGGCGGTCTCGTAGTCACACTCGATCGCGTGGCGGACGAGATCGTCGCGCAGCCCGTCGAAGTTCTCCTTGGCCAGCTGCTCGAGCGTGTCGATCTCGTCGGGGAAGCGGCTCAGTCCGTTGGCCAGACCGTGGGTGAGCGACGCCTCCAGAAAGCCGCCGTTGCGGCCGCTGGCGCCGTTGCCACAGCGGGTCGCCTCGAGGAGGATCACGTCTCGCGTGGGATCGTCGTGCTTTGCCGCCAGCGCCGCCCACAGCCCCGTGTACCCGCCGCCGATGATGCACAGGTCGGCGTCGGTCGGGCCCGTCAGCGGCTCATGAGGCACGCGATCAGGAAGCGAGTCCAGCCAGAACGACCTCGGTTCGGCGTCGGCGTAGGCGGCGCGGTGCGCCGGGCTCGGCTCGGTCTGAGGCCACGGGGACGGCAAGGGCACACCGTAGTTCATGATGTGCGCACCTGGCTGGACGCGACCGACGACGAGGTGCGGGCGATGCAACTGGTGATTGGCGGCCAACTGGTCGACGGACACGGCACCGAAACAGATCCGGTGCTCAACCCCGCCAGCGAGGAGGTACTGGCCGAGATCCCCAGCGCCACCGTCGATGACGTCTTCACCGCAGTGGATGCCGCTCAGGCGGCGGGGCCGAGCTGGGGTTCGACGACTCCCGCCGTGCGAGCCACGGCACTGCTCAAGCTGGCCGACCTGCTTGATGCCAACGCCGATGAGCTGGCCCGGATCGAGTCGGCCAACGTGGGCAAGCCGCTGGGGGCCGCGGCGGAGGAGATCCCGCTGTGCTCAGACCATCTGCGCTTCTTCGCCGGCGCCGCCCGGGTGCTGGAGGGCCGGGCCGCGGGCGAGTACGTGGAGGGCTACACGTCCATGGTGCGCCGCGAGCCCGTGGGCGTCGTCGGCCAGATCACGCCGTGGAACTACCCGCTGGCCATGGCCATCTGGAAGATCGCGCCGGCGCTGGCGGCGGGCAACACGATCGTCTTGAAGCCCTCCGAGCTCACGCCCCTGTCCACGCTACGGCTCGCGGAATTGGCGCTGGACGTGCTCCCACCGGGGGTGTTCAACGTCGTCGCCGGGCGGGGCAACCCGGTCGGGGAGGCGATCGTCACCCATCCGGCGGTGAAGATGGTGTCGCTCACCGGGTCGGTCCGCACCGGCAAGGCCATCGCCGCCGCGGCGTCCGAGCATCTGGCGCGCGTGCACCTCGAGCTCGGCGGCAAGGCGCCGGTGGTGGTGCTCGATGACGCCGACGTTCCGGCGGTCGTCGCGTGCATGAGGATCGCGGCCTTCTTCAACGCCGGCCAGGACTGCACCGCGGCGACGCGGATCATCGCCACCCCGCGCGTGTACGACGCCGTGGTGGAGGCGCTGGTCCCGGCGGCCGAGGGATTGACGCTCGGCGAGCCGCTGCTATCCGACGATGTGGAACTGGGGCCCCTGATCTCGGCGGCCCAGCGCGAGCGTGTACTGGGGTTCGTGGATCGAGCGGGCTCAGACGGCGCCCAGGTGCTCTGCGGCGGCGGCGCGTGGGGGGCGCGCGGGTTCTTCGTGGAGCCGACGGTCATCGCCGGTCCCGCGCAGGACTCAGAGATCGTCCAGCGCGAGGTCTTCGGCCCCGTCATCACCGTCCAGCGCGCCGGCGACGAATCCCAGGCGATCGACTGGGCCAACGACACCGACTACGGCCTGGCCGCGTCGGTCTGGACCCGGGACACCGGTGCGTCCCTGCGCGCCGCGCGCGCCCTGAACTTCGGGTGCGTGTGGATCAACGACCACCTGCCGTTCCTGTCCGAGATGCCGCACGGCGGGTTCGGGCAGTCGGGCTACGGGAAGGACCTCTCGATCTACGCGCTGGAGGAGTACACGCGCCTCAAGCACGTGATGGCCTCGCTGACATAGGCGGACCGCCAGCGGTGCAGATGACGCGGCCGCGCGCCACGTCGGATTACGATGTTCGCTGCTAGTGCGTGATGGCCCGCCCCCGGGCCACTAGCGAAATCCCCGAGGAGGAGGAGACATGAAGTCTGTCTACAGCGCGCGGCGCATGCGCGTCACCGCGGTTGTGTCGCTGGTCTGTCTATCTGCTGTGCTGGCGCTGGGCGTGGGCTCCGCCCTGGCGAAGCCAAAGCACAAACCCAAGCCGCCCAAGCCCGTACCGGCCAAGAACCTGCCGGTGGTCCCGGGCAGCCAGTACCTCGCGCTCGGCGACTCGGTGACCTTCGGCTACATGGAGCCGACCGTCGTCCCGGCCCCGAACTACGCTGACGCCGCCAGCTTCCCGGGCTACCCGGAGCAGCTCGGCTCGCGCCTGCGCCTGTCGGTGGCCAACCCAGCGTGCCCGGGGGAGACCTCCGCGAGCCTGATCAACGCGTCGGCCCCGAGCAACGGGTGTGAGAACAACCCGGGGAACGACCCCAGCAAGAACTACCGCAACAACCCGCTGCACGTCAACTACAAGGGCTCGCAGCTGGCCTTCGCGCTCTCGTATCTGCACAGCCACCACAACGTCCGCCTCGTCACGCTCATGATTGGCGCCAACGACTTCTTCCTCTGCCAGGAGACAACGTCTGACGGCTGCGCCAGTGAGCAGAACGCCACCGCCGCGGCGGTGACCAAGAACATCCACACGATCCTGTCGGCGATCCGCGCCAAGGCCCACTACACCGGCCAGTTGGTGATCGTCAACTACTACTCGCTCAACTACTCATCGGCGTCCATCAACGCCCAGTCCCAGCTGCTCAACCAGGTTCAGGACGCCGCCGCCAAGCCGTTCGGCGTGAAGATCGCCGACGGCTACGGCGAGCTGCAGGCCGCCACGGCCCACTCCGGCGACAACACCTGCACCGCTGGGCTGCTCACCCAGCTGAGCGCCGGCGGCTGCGGAATTCACCCCAGCTACGCCGGGCAGGCGCTGCTCGCCCAGGCCCTGGAGAAGGCGATCACGATCGGCTGAGCTCAGGCCGCGCGCGGCCGCCTGACTCCAGTCCGAGCAGGCGGCCCGCACCGGTCAGCACGTCGCGCATGGCGGAGACGATCTCCTCCAGCACGGCATCGTCGGCGACAAGCGGCGGCGCGATCTGGAGCACGGCGTCGCCGCGATCGTCGGCCCGGGCGATCAGCCCGGCCTCGCGCAGCGCACCGGGCATGTAGCCCCGCAGCACGCGCTCACGCTCGTCGGCGTCCAAGCGCTCGTTGTCCTCGCCCTTGACGAGCTCAACCGCCCAGAAGAACCCGGTGCCGCGGACGTCGCCGACGACCGGCAGCTCCCTGAGGGTGGTCAGGAGCTCGAGGAGCTTCGGCTCGCGGGCACGGACGTTCTCCACCACGCCGTCGCGTTCGAAGATCTCGAGGTTCTTGAGCGCGATGGCCGCGCACAACGGGTGGCCGGCGAAGGTGATGCCGTGCATCAGCGTCCGGCCCTCGTCATAGAGCGGGGCAGCGATGTGATCGGCCACGAACACCGCCCCCATGGGCGCGTAGGCCGAGGTCAGGCCCTTGGCCGTGGTGATGAGGTCGGGGCTGGCGCCGACGCGGGTGGAGCCGAACAGCTCCCCGAGGCGCCCAAACCCGGTGATGACCTCGTCGGCCACCAGCACGATCCCGTAGTGGTCAGCCAGGCGGCGCAAGCCCTCCCAGTAGCCCGGCGGCGGCGTCAGGCAGCCGCCGGCGTTCTGGACCGGCTCGGCGATGATCATCGCCACCGTCTCGGGGTCGGCGTCGAGGATGGCCTGTTCCATCTCCTCGAGCAGGTGCTTGGTCAGCTCTTCCCCCTGCAGCGGGTTGCGGAACGCGTTGGTGTTGGAGACGTGCGTGGTGTCGATGGCGGGGGGCCCGAACGGCTCCTTGTAGCCGGGCACGCCGGTGAGGGCCAGGGCGCCCAGGGTCACGCCGTGGTAGGCGGTCTTGCGGGCGATCGCCTTCATGCGCTGGGGCTGCCCGGTGGCGATGTGGTACTGGCGCACGATCTTCCATGCCGACTCGACGGACTCGGACCCGCCCGAGGTGAAGAAGATCCGGTCCAGCCCGGGGGGCGACAGGTCGGCCAGGCGGTCGGCCAGCTCCAGCGCCGCCGGGTGGGCGGTCCCCCACAGCGTGTTGAAGGCGAGCTTGGAGAGCTGCTCGCCGGCGACGGTGGCCATCTCCTCGCCATACGAGTAGCCGATCTGGGCGCAGAACAGGCTGCTCAGACCGTCGACGTAGCGCTTGCCGTGGGTGTCGAAGACGTAGGGGCCCTCGCCGCGGTCGAGCACGAGGAGCTCCGTGCCGCCGGGTCCGAACGCGCCGTTGCGCGAGAAGTGCAGCAGTGCCGAGCCCTGGTCAAAGTCCGTGATGGTGGTCATGGGTGTTGATGTTCGTCGGGCCGGGCCGTTGGCGCAAGTGCCGCTGCGTCCCAAAGGGGCGCGCGGGCCGCGCCACGCCCGCCGCTGATTGCGCGATTTGTGCGTATATGACGCACAAATATCGCGCGTGACGGTTAGGAGAGCGCGGTCCCGGGAGGCGGGACAGCCAGGCCGGCGGCCGCGGGCTGCGCGGTCTCGACCTTCATGTTGGCGAGCTCCTCGAAGGTGGCTCGCAGGTTGGCCCCGTTGTTGTAATGGCTTGACGCCCACCCGCTATTGGCGATGGCCATGATCTGGTCCTCGGGGGGCCTGCCGACGGTCTTGAGGATGTCCTGGATGCCGCTGCTGGCCCCGCCCCACTGGCCCTTGAGGAACTTCGCGGTCTGCTCGGCGGCGCTCACCGGGTCGCTGAACGGCGAGGCGTGCGCGATCGCCCCGGTGCCGCTGTCGAAGTAGCCGATGTTGAGCCAGTTGAAGTTCGAGTCCGCTTGGCGACCCTGCGCCGCGCTGCCCGACTCCTCGGCCAGGACCCAGCCCCCGATCACCCGGGTGTTGAGGCCGGTCGCCGACGCCAGGTGAGCCACGAAGGTCTGCTGCCCGCTGGTGAGCAGCGACGAGCTCACCGA
>DASXCN010000731.1:0-8089 GCA_036491155.1 Solirubrobacteraceae bacterium
GCCGGTGGCGGCCGGCCCGCACGGCCCGTTGGCCTGCATGACGGCGAGCTCCTTCCCGTCCGAGCGCCAGCTGATCTGGCACGCGGTCACCGGCAGCCCGTCCTGCTGGGTCGGGTTGAAGTCCCCGGCCTTGACGATGAACAGGTTGAACCCGTTGCCGACGGAGCCCGCAACGAGCGCCATCTTCTTACCGTCGGGCGAGAACGCTCCGGCGAGAATCCCCTGCTGGGGCACCGACGCGTTGGTCTGGAGCGTCGGCTGACCCCAGTTGGACGCCTGCCCCGAGAACGGAACGCTGGTGGAGAACGAGAGCAGCCCGAAATTGGCGCCGTTGTTCTTCGTCCCGAGGACCAAGATCGTCGAGCCGTCCGGCGACCAGCTCACCTGCCCGCCAAGGTCGAACCCGGGCGCGTTGACGCACGAGTTGGACTGCGAGAACTTGGTCACCGAGACGAAGCAGAGCTGGTGGGCGACGTTGCCCACGCGCTGGATGTAGGCGATGACGATCGCCTTGGTGGTCGGCGCGAAGGCCGGGTTGTGGTCAGTGGTTCCCTGCGGCGGGTGGGTGATGACCGACGGGGGCGAGCCCTTGGTGCCTGGCTCCACGAGCACGAGCTGCCCGTTCTGCGCATAGACGAGGTGCTGTCCGTCCGGGCTCCACGAGGGCTCCACCTGCTGGCCCACGCCCGCGGGCACCTGACCGGTCACCTTGCCGGAGATCGGGTCGATGACGTTGACCTGGGTGCCGTTGTCGAAGGCGAGCTGGGGAGACCCGTTGGAGATGATCAGCGCCACTTTGGCGCCCTTGGGGACCTTCGCTCCCTCGGCGGGGACGGTGCCGGCCACCTGCCCGACCGGCGCGGTCGACAGCTGTTTGACCGGCTGGGGCACGAGGCCGAGATTGGCCAGGGCCTGCGCCGCCTGAGTCGGGTCGGTGGGGAGCTTGGGGATGGGGATGGAGCCGGTGCCGGCCTGGGCGGCGGTGGCGGCCAGACTCTTGGCGCTCGCGTTGCCCGCAGCGGCAGCGGCGGCAGCGGCAGCGCCTCCACCGGCGGCAGCAGCAGCGGCAGCGGCGGCGGCCTTGCCCTTCTTGGACTTGGCACCGGCGGCGGCCACGGGTGCGGCCTGGAAGACGTTGACGGCGAAGCCCTCGGCGACGGGCGTGCCGGCCAACGGCAGCTGCGAGGAGATCTTCCCGTTCGGATCCGGTGGCTGGGGCTGGACAGCGCCGAGCGCCAAGCCGGCGTCGATGAGCTTCTGCTGAGCAAGCCCGAGGGGCAGCCCCACGATCGCGGGCACGGTGGCCTTCCCGGTGCCGGTCACGACCACGACGTCGACAACCGTCCCCTTCTTGGCCTTGGCCCCGGCGGCGGGGCTCTGGTCGATGACGCTGCCGGCCTTCTGCTTGGGATCGACCTTCGACGTGGTCTTGCCGAGCTTCAGCCCGATCTTGTTGAGCAGCTTCTGGGCGGCAAATGCGCTGGGCTGCCCCTTGAGGTTCGGGACCACCGTCTGCTTGGGCAACAGCATGACGATGAGCACCGCGGCTGCGACCACCAGTGGCGCGACGATGGACATCCACCACGGCAGCCACGGCCGCTGGCGAAAGGTCGCCATCCGCGGCGGCACCGGATCGACGCGGCCGACCGGGGTCGCGGTGAGCTGGAACTGGCGGTCGACCGGCCTCCCGATCCACTTCTGCTTGGGCGGGAACACGGTGAACGGGCACTCCATGCCGTTTCCGGGCTCCAGCGCGATCCGCGGCTCGGCGAAGCGGAAGCTGCACTCCCCGTCGGTGTCCTCGGCGGCGAGGTCGACCTCGGTGCGCGCGTTGGCCTTGTTGTAGACCGTGAGCACGTAGCGGGCCTTGAGCCGACCCGAAGCTCGCTCGGGGCGCAACTCGGTGCCGAGCTCGGTGTAGGGCTCGATGGTGACGCTGGCGGCCGTCGCGGCCACCTCGCCCTCGAAGGCGCGCGATACGGCCACCACCTCAAAGGACCACGGGCGCGCCTGGGACTGGGGCGTGCGCGGTGGATGCAGGTGGATCTGGACCTCCTGCTCGTAGGTGCCGCCACTGCCGTAGGGCACCAGGTAGGCGGTCGCCGGAGCGATCGTCCACCAGTCGTCGGGCAGGCCGCGGACCGAGAGGTCGAAGTTGTCCACCACGTCGGACTGGTTGCGGATGAGGCCGAGGAGGGTGACGCGCGCGCCGGGCTGGACCGAGACCGAGACCTGGCCCCCGTCGGCACCGTCGTCACCGGGGAGCCGAAGCGTCAGCGCCGCCGCGCCCGGGGGCGGCGCGCCCGCAGCCCCGCCCCCACCGGCGGGGAGGATCATCTCCGGGCCGAGAGTGATGTTGGGGTCGAGGTCCTGCGGCGACATCGGATGCCCGGCCGCCGGTGCCGGCCTCGCCGAAGCCCCGGGGGTGGACGGGGTCCGGCTCGCGCCGCCCGCCGCCGGCGCGGCGCTCTCGGCCGGCGCGGGCGAGGCCACGCCGTTGGCCGCAGCCCCCTCCGCATCGGGGGCCGCAACCGACGGCAGGAAGTTGGTCGGCTCCCAGCGCAGGTACTCGCCGCAGCTGCAGAAGTCCGCGTCGTCCGGGTTCTCGCGCCCGCAGCTGCGACAGACCCTCACGCCTGGCTCCCGGACTGGCGGGGCGCCGCCTTGACGCGCAGCCGGTAGGTCACGTGCGCGGGCTTGGCCTGGTCGATCAGGCGCGCCACCGCGCCTGACCGCTCCGGCGAGAGCGGCACGTCGCAGTAGACGACAAACGAGGGCGGGGCCGGCTTGTCG
The DNA here is from genome assembly GCA_036491155.1 of Solirubrobacteraceae bacterium. Taxonomy (GTDB): domain Bacteria; phylum Actinomycetota; class Thermoleophilia; order Solirubrobacterales; family Solirubrobacteraceae; genus Palsa-465. The sequence continues at coordinate 2,794 of DASXCN010000731.1, forward strand.
ACCTCGTCGGCGTCCAGCGACCAGGTCACCGCGCCGGTGTCCTCGACGCGGAACGGGACCCCGGGGAAGGCGAGCGAGAGCGCGAGCTCGAGGCCGGCCTTGGTGCCGCGACGGCGCATGAGCTCGGGGGCCATGCGCACGATCGCGCGCCGCTCCTCACCGGAGCGGGCCTCGTCGTGCTCGAGGCCCAGCCATTCGGTGAGCAGGTCCAGCACGTCTCGCGGGGCGTAGGCCGGATCGAAGTGCTCAGGAAGGTTGTCCAGCGCCGCCACCAGGGGGTCGAGCAGCGCCTCGAAGCCACTGACCAGGCGCATCCCGAAATCGCCCTCGCTGTAGATCCCCGGCAGGTTGTCGCGCAGGTACCGGCGCCCGGACACCGCGGATGGCGCCGGGTCGGTGCCGACAGCGCGCTCGATCTGCACGGTGCCGAAGCCGCCGCCGATGAACGTCTGGAACAGGCCCGGCGTCTCGCCGTCGGGGTTGGCGATGGGCGTCTCGTCACTCACGGTGCGCGGCCTTGACGATGTGGCGGCCGGAGGCGATCAGCTCGTCGGGCCCGAGGACCAGGCGGCTGTCGACGGGCTGGGGGGACTGCTCGCCGGTGCGCACGTTGGTCTCGTACATCCGCAGGATGTTGACGAACTCGACCCCCGGGATCGCGTACACGATCCCGAACAGCTCGCCGAGGTTGAGCGCGCGCCCCAATGGCCATCCCCCGGCCGGCCCGGAGGGGGAGCCACCGATCAGGGGGTTCAGATAGATGTAGAGGGCGTGGGCGACGTCGTGCTGGATGCGGTCGAGGTCGGCCCGCGGGGAGGCGCGGACGTCAGCCACGATGCTGACCCCGCGCAGGCGCACCGGCAGCAGCTTGACGCTCGTGCCCAACAAGCGGAACTCCTCGAGCGTGGCGGCGAGATCGGTCATCAGGTCGGCGTCGGGGATCAGCTCGTCGGCCTCGAGCAGCCGGTCGGCGGGCTCGACCCGCGGGAGGACGTGGACGCGGACCGGCCGGCCCGGGTCGGACTCGTCGGGGCCGACGCACACCGCGCGCGCAACCTGCGGGGAAGCGGCCAGGGTCAGGCGCTCGAAGTCCTCGGAGGTCACCGCGCGCGTGCGCGCGCGTATCTCCAGCCGGGCCCGCTCCCGCGCGCCGTCGAGCGACTCGGGCTCGACGCCTCCGGTGGCGGCCACCGGATTGGTGGCGCTCTCGATCCCCGGCACGGGCCGGGGCAGGATGCTCAGGGCCCGCGGTGCCACGTTGCCGGCGCTACCGCCGCCGTGGCGGTAGCGGCTCATGCGCAACATCGCACCTCCCGGCGGCACGGCTCCGTAGCGCCGCCAGCCGCCGTCGGGCTGCCGGATGGCCGGCCCGAAGCGGACCTCGCCGCGGGCGGTGTCGAGCTGGAAATGGCGATCGGCGCGGCCGCTGTGCTCAAAGGAGTCGACCTGCTGCCACGCGACCCACCCGTCGCCGCCCAGCTCGCGGACCTCCAGCACCTCGTCGTCCTCCGGAACCAGCACGGGGTGGCTCGGCAACGGGTACGCGGCGCCGGGGATGCCCTCGCTGGTCCCGAGCAGCTCCCCGGTCACGCTCGCGGCGTGATAGGCCTCGACGGTTGCCCCGGCCACCAGCGCCTCCACGGAGGTGATCTCCGGCGACGCCGTATAGACCCCGTGGTCGCCGCGACTGCGATCCAACACCCGGCAGCGCAGCCAGTGTCGGCTGACGCCCTCGAGGCGCGCGTCGCCCGCCACCTCGGGCACGTGCACGGTGACCGCGCCACCGCCGTCCATGAAGCCACCGGTTTCGTCGGCCACCACCACGGCCGGCTCCCACTCGCCGCCGGCCACCGACGCCTCCCACAACAGAGGCGGGTCGCTCTGGTCAGCCGACCCCTCGGCGCGCGACGACTCGATGTCGAGGCGGAGGACGAGTCCGGCGATCGGGGAGTCGAAGCCGAGTAGCAGCGCGTCGCCTGCGGAGGCGGGGCTGCCGAACGGCGCCTGCAGCTTTCCCGACGGTCGCCGCCCGTCGGCCAGCTGGGTCCGGCCACCCTTGCGCTGGGTGCCATAACCGGCCAGCTTGCACTCGTGGGGCACCACCAGCTCGCCGGCGGTCTGGAACACCACGGAATCGCTGCCAGCGGTACGGGGCGAGGCGATCTCGGTGCCCGCCGGGACCACGACGCCACCGCCGGGCTGGTCGAGCATGAAGCGCACGGTCACTCCGGCGCACTCCGGCGGGCGCGGCGTGACGCCGACGAGGGCCAGCAGCCCGAAATGCAGTCGCTCCGGGATCCGGTTGATGCGATAGACGAGCAGCTCGGTGAGCCACGCGTAGAGCTCGATCAGCGTGATCCCCGGGTCAGAGACGTTGTGCTCGGTCCACTCGGGGGCGTGGCGGACGATGCGCGTGCGCGCCTCTGACACCAGTTCCTGGAAGCGGACGTCGTCGAGAAGGATCTCCGGCAGCACGGTTTGCCCCTTAGGTCATCGTGGTCGTCTGACCTGCCATTGCAACCAACGGGCGGCGGGCGTACAGTCGCACGCGATGCCGCCACTGGTGAGCAACGGAGCGATGATCACATGCTCGTTCGCGATGCCCCCGGTCCCGGTGCCGCTGGCGGTTATCCCCATGGGCACGCCGGTCACCGCCGACACGCCGGCGGCCAACATCCAGGCCTTCGCGCCGATGGTCAACATCCCGACCTTCGGAATGTGCGGGACGATGTCCAACCCGACCGTGGCCGCGGCGACCGCCGCCAAGCTCGGCGCCTTCACCCCCGCTCCGTGCGTCCCAGTGACCACGTCGCCGTGGACCCCGGGGGCCACCAAGGTCATGGTCGATGGTCAGCCGGCGCTGCATAGCGGCTGCACGACGATGTGCGCATGGGGAGGCGTGATCAGCATTTCCAGTCCCGGCAACAAGGGGACCGTCCAAGTCACGTGATGTAGCGCAGGTGCCGCATTGCGCCAAGGTGCCGTCGCGCTCCCCCGGTCGTACCGCAGTCCACCGACGAGGGTAGTGGATTCGGGTGCATCGGTAAAGACCCTTGCGGTCTCGGCGCGGCGGACTTATGCTCGCCTCGTGGACCAGGAAGAGCTGCGCTCGGCGGCGCTCGATTCCGAGCGCCAGCGCCACCCGGCGCCAGCCGGGCTGGGACCGGCGACGCACCGCGACGAGCCCGAGGGGGCGCTGTCGAGGTTGGGCTCGGCGGTGGGCAACCGCGAGCTGTCGCGGATCATCACGGGCATGCGCGACGGCGAGGGGATCATGGGCGGCGGACTCGTGCATCCCGACGTCGAAGCCGCCATCGCCGCCGCCAGCGGAGGGGGAAGCCGGCTGCACTCCGGGGTCGCCGCGGACGTCGGCGGGGCCTACGGCCAGTCGCTGGGCGACGTGCGCGTTCATCACGACGAGCACGCCGCGGCGCTCTCACGAGCCGTCTCGGCGCGGGCGTTCACGGTGGGCAGCGACATCTTCTTCGGGGCCGGGGAGTACCAGCCTCAATCGGCCGGAGGGCGCGAGCTGCTCGCCCACGAGCTGGCCCACGTCGTGCAGCAGCGGGGGGCGCCGAACACCGGGCCGCTGATCGTCTCGCAACCGGGCGACACGCTCGAACGCGAGGCCGAGTCCGCCGCCCGGGACCTCGGCTGACGGGCACGAGCGTGTGACGGACACCGGGACCGCGCTGAACTGGTTTCAGTTTCTCGAGGGCCGCGTCCACGCCGCGGTGCAGGAGGCCGTGGCCGCCGGCAACGACCCCAACGACTCGCTGCGCGGCCTCTACATCTCCGATGAGCAGGCGGTGTCGCTGGCGGAGGACCCCGGTACGCCCACCCCGGGGGCGCGCCTTGACGAGGCCGTCTCGCGCCTCGGTCTCGACGCGCTGGACAGCTCGGTGCTGGCCCTGTGCGTTGCGCCGGAGCTGGAGCCCCGCTACGGCCGGCTCTACGCCTACCTCCAGGACGACGTCACCCGGCGTCTGGCCAGTCCCCGCCTCGCTTCCGAGCTGCTCGCCGGGGAGGGCGTCCACCCCGCGGACGTGTTGTCGTGCTTTGAGCCGGGCGGGCGCCTGACGAGCGGCGGCGCGCTCCGGCTGGTGGCGATGGACGCGGTCACGACGCTCGCCGATCGCCCGGTCAAGGTGGCCGACCGCCTCGTGGCCTTCCTGCTGGGAGCCGGCGAGTTGGCCGGCGCCGCGGCCGGAGCCCGGCTGCGCCAGATCGATGCCGAGGCCGCCATCGGCCGCGTGGAGTCGATCGCCGAGATCACACCACTGCTGGCGGCGCAGACGCGACTGCCGCTGGTGGTGTGCGGCCCCGACGCTGGGGCGGTGGTGGCCGCGGCAACGCGCGCGCCGGTGGTGGTCCTCGGCGCCCGCGAGCTCGAGAAGGCCGAGACCCTGGCCGACGCGCGCCTGGCGGCGGTGCTCGCCGGGGGCCGGCTGTGCATCGACGACCTGGGCGACCTCTCGCCGGCCGAGCGCAGCGCGCTCATGCGCGCCGTCGACGAGAGCCCCGAGCGGCTCGTCCTCATCTGCGCCTCCCGGCGCGAGGCGGCGGCGATGTCGGACCGTCCGGCGCTCATCGTGGACGTCCCCCACCCCACCTTCGCCGAGCGCGGGCGGGCGTGGAGCACGTTCACCGGCGTGACCGACCCCAGCGAGGTGGCGGCGAAGTTCCGGCTCTCGATCGAGCAGATCCGCGCCGGGGCCGAGGTGAGCCTGCTCACCGCCGGCTCCCGCGGTGACGAGCTGCCCCACGCCGCCGACCTGGACCTCGGCGCACGGCACGCGTCGTCGTCGCGCCTGGGTGAGCTGGCCGCCCACCTCGACCCCGCGTACAGCTGGCACGACCTCGTCCTGCCCGAGCGCCAGCTGGACCTGCTGCGGTCGATCTCCGCCTACCTGCGCCACCGTGATCAGGTCCTGTCGGAGTGGGGCTACGAGGTCACTGTGTCGCGGACCCAGGGACTCAAGGTCCTCTTCGCGGGCGAGTCGGGGACCGGTAAGACGATGGCGGCGCAGGTGCTTGGCGCCCAGCTCGGGCTGGACCTGTTCCGCGTTGACCTGGCGACGATCGTCTCCAAGTACATCGGGGAGACCGAGAAGAACCTGGAGCGGATCTTCACCGCCGCCGACGGCTCCAACGCGATCCTGTTCTTCGACGAGGCCGACGCGCTGTTCGGCAAGCGCTCGGAGGTGTCGGACTCACACGACCGCTACGCCAACATCGAGGTCGCCTACCTGCTGCAGCGCATGGAGGCCTACCCGGGGGCGGTGATCCTCGCCAC